>CAZADK010000825.1:0-1821 GCA_964483855.1 uncultured Rhodoferax sp. | reverse complement strand
TGGTACAAGACCGCGACGAGCAGATCGTCGAGATGAACAACGGCTGCATCTGTTGCACCGTGCGCGGTGACCTGGTGCGCATACTGGGAGAACTGGCCACCAAGCACCAGAGTGGCCAACTCAAGTTCGACCGAGTGGTGATTGAAACCACCGGGTTGGCAGACCCGGCGCCGGTCGCGCAGACCTTCTTCGTGGACGAAGCCATCAGCCAGCGTTACTTGCTCGATGCGATTGTCACCATGGTGGATGCCAAACACGCCCATGCGCAACTCGACGAGCACCATGAGGCGCAGGAACAAGTCGGTTTTGCTGACAGGGTACTGATTACCAAGACCGATCTGGTGTCCGCCGAGGAAACGCGGGCCCTGCGCGCACGGCTGGCCAGAATGAACCCGCGCGCCAGAATCGGCGAGTCGCACAACGGGATCGCTACCGTGAACGACCTGCTGGACATCCGCGGGTTCAATCTCAACGCGATTCTGGAGATCGAGCCAGACTTCCTGACCGACGTTTCCCATGAACACGACGACGACGTCACATCGTTCGTGTTCCGCGATAGCCGCGCGATGGACCTGGATCGCATCGAGGACTTCCTGTCAGCCGTCGTCCAGGTCCATGGTGCCAAGCTGATGCGCTACAAGGGCATTTTGAACATCAAGGGCGTCAAGGGGCGCGTCATCTTCCAGGGCGTGCACATGCTCATGGGCTCAGACGTCGGATCGCTCTGGAAAACGGGTGAACCGCGCGAGTCCAAGATGGTCTTTATCGGGCGTGACGTGCCGCGCCAACTGCTCGAAGAAGGTCTTGCCCAGTGCGTGGCAGTTGCCGCGCCCGCGGTCGCTCGCGTCGCGGCGCCGTGAGGCCTGCCTTTGTCCATCCGATGCTCGTACGCCTGCGATTCTCCATGCCTGTAGAGCAGGCCATGACGCAAGGAGGCACCGCGTCATCCACAGACCGCCTCGCGCCCAATTCCTGGGTTACGTTGGTGCCTCTCTGCCTTGCCTTGGGACACCCGCGGTCCCCCTCTTTAGTCCTGATCCCCGCTCACTGCCTCTCCCGGCCCGCGGGGTAACCGCTGCGCGGCGCAGGCCGCATGGCAGTTCCACCACCCGTGCAGGTCCTGTGTGAACCCATACAAGACAGGTCCTACAGGACCAGGCCCGATGGCGACGATTCGCCACCTGGTTCACCGCGCGGACCCTTGCGCCCGGTTTGCCCCAAACAGAGCGAGTGCCGTTCCATCCCTTTTTTTGAGACTTATGAAAATTCCAATACCAACTGGAGCCGCCCGTCGGCTGCTGCCCCTGCTGCTTTTGCCACTGGCCTCGTTGACCTTGGCGCAGCAACAAGCCCACACTCACGGCCTGCTCGCACTCGATGTCGCCATCGACGCGCAAAGCCTCACGTTGTCGATGGAAGCACCACTCGACAATTTCCTGGGCTTCGAGCGCGCACCACGCACCGATGCCGAGCGCAAGAGCGTCGCCGCCCTGGTCAGGCGACTGACGACGTGTCCATCGTCTTCAGCTGCGCCAAGGCTTCTCTGGCGCGACAGCTCGACGTAAAGATGTTCGACGCCTTCCCGCGTCGGCGCAGGATCGACGCCCAGGTGGCCAGCGAACAGGGCCAGTTCAAACGCAGCCTGAAAAAGTCCTCGCCCCTGCTGCGCTGGGGTCGCTGAAGTCATGCCAAGGTCCATCCAGCAGATCTGCTCACCGCTGCATCATCACCCCGCCGACATCGGCCGCAACAACTCCGCCAGATCACTTTCCGTAAACAAGGGCTGCTTGCGCCCGGCGGCGCCGCTGTACACACTGTCGG
>CAZADK010000824.1:0-1841 GCA_964483855.1 uncultured Rhodoferax sp. | reverse complement strand
AGGGCGGAGGTACACAAGTAGGCGCCGCCGGGCCGCTCCCAAGGCGCTCGCACCGCAGCCCGAAGGGCGAAGGTACACAAGTAGGCGCTACGCCAAGGCCCTGATCGGGCCCTGGCCTGCCTACCCTGTCGTCGTCCCCGACATCTCCAGCTGCTGGTTGTCGCCCATCGATGGCCTCGGGCCCGCTGCGCCGAACGGATAGACCTCACAACCGAGCCGCTGGGAAATCGTTCGCGCCGCCTCATGCAGGGCGTCGACCAATGGCCGCTCTGTCTCCTTGCCGACATGGTGCGACGGAAAGGCCAGACCCAGCGCGCCCACAATGGTCTGGCCAGTCTTGAACAGGGGCACCGAGACCACGCCCAGGCCCAGCGAGGTCTCATTGCGCTGCACGCAGTAACCGGTGCGCCGCGCCGTTGCAACGATGCCCTCGAGCGCGGCGCGATCGGTCACCGTATGCTCCGTGAGTACGGGCACCGGCAGGTCCAGCAGCCTGCGCGTGGTGGCCGGATCGAGAAACGCCATCAGCACCCGCCCGACGGACGAGGCGCCAAACGCGATGCGGCTGCCCGAGCGCCAACCGGTATCCATGAACATCGGACCTTCGAGCCCGATGAGGTACAAGGTGTCGTCCCCGTCGGGCACCGACAGGCGCACACTATGGCCGGTGCGGTTGAGCAACTCGCGCATCACCGGCGTCGCGGCCTGGCACAGGTTGTCGTAGGTCGTGAAGCGCGAGCCCAGCACATAACAACGCATGCCCACCGAATAGGTGCGGCTGACCGGGTTCTGCACCACCAGGCCGCTGTCGACCAGGGCGCTGAGGATCTTGGACACCTGGCTCTTGGACAGGGCGCAGCGTTGCGCCAGCTCGGTGACGCCGAAGTCGCGCTGGTTGCGTTCGAATTCAAGCAGTATGCGCAGCCCGGTGCGCAGTGACTTCATCGGCTCCGCGCCGGCCGGGCCGATGTCCTGATCGTTTTCAGTGGTGCGGTGCGTGGTCGTCATGGTGACTCCGGGTTGACGTGTCGCGCGGCACCACGAGCAGGTCGAGTGCCACGACACCCAGGCCCTGCGGGCGCACGAGCAGGGGGTTCAGGTCCACTTCGGCGATCCAGTCATCGACATGGAATTGCAGTGCCAGTGTGTGAATGGCCGCGACCGCCGCATCCACATCCAGCGGCTGTTGGCCGCGTGCGCCACGCAGGATCGGCGCGATGCGCAGGCTGTCGAGCGCGGCGGCGATCTCGGCCCGGCTTGCGGGCAGCGCCAGGAAACGCACGTCGTCCAGCACCTCGGCCCAGATGCCGCCAGCGCCCACCATCAGTACGGCGCCAAGTTCCGGGTCGATCGAGCAACCGACGATCAGCTCGAATCCGTCGCGCATCATCGGCTGCACGGAGTAACCGGTGACCACGGCTTGCGGTGCCTTGGTGGCCACCGAATGCCGCATCTGCGCCCAAGCCTGCTCAAGGGCGCGCGCATCAGACAGATCGAGGGCGACGCCACCGACTTCCGTCTTGTGGGCGATGTCGGTCGACACCACCTTGAGCACCACCGGGTAACCGGCACGGTCGGCGAACACCTGGGCTGCCGCGCAGTCGGTGACGATGAGCTCGGGCACGGCAGGAACTCGCGCCAGCGTGACGAACTCCGCCGCTGTGCTGCTGGCGGTGGCGGGAGCCAAACTGGTCTGCGCGGCTGGCAGTACCCGCGCTGCCATCGCCCGCCGGCCCAGTGCCATGACAACACGTTCGGCCGTGGGCAGCACCAGGACGCCGGCCCGCACCAGTTGGCGGCGATCCTGCGCCTGCAACGTGTCGGACGAGGACAGGTAGGAC
>CAZADK010000823.1:0-1843 GCA_964483855.1 uncultured Rhodoferax sp. | reverse complement strand
GCCTGGTACCGGGACTTTCACCCGGCTGGATTCGTGCCATGCACGGCACACACGTAGAGGCCAGCGGTCGCCGAAGGCGATCCGTTGGGCTGCCTTGTTGTATGAAGCCGCCATTGTCAACGCCAATTCAGTCGTCGACCAAGGGCGCCGCTGCCGCCTCGCGTGCTGGCATGCGAGCGGCGCGCATGCCCCGCGACCAACACAGCACGCCACAGGCCTGGCACTCAGATCGCCATGGCGGCAACTTTGCTTCAAGCGCCTATGCATACCAACTGCATGCGGGCCAGCCAACGCCCCCAGAAAAGTGACCGACTCTCCGAGCAACAGTCACAAACGCAAACCATACTTCGGGGATCGTCAATCATGCTGGCCGGGCAAATGCAATACAACGTAGAGGCCAGCGGTCGCCGAAGGCGATCCGTTGGGCTGCCTTGTTGTATGAAGCCGCCATTGTCAACGCCAGACTGGCAGGCGAACTCGGACGTTGTTGCCGCCATGAAAGCTGGCATGTGTGCGGCGCGCTTGCCCCGTGACCGGCCCCGATTGCGAAAGACCTGGCAGGCAGATCGCCGAGACGGCAACTTTGCATCAAGTGCCTGGCCCTGCCAACTTTTGGCGCGCCAACAACGGCAACCCGGAACAGTGACCGCCCCGCCGAGCAAACGCAACGAGCGCAAACCTTGGAACGGGGATCGTCAATCATGCTGGCTGGGCACATGCGATACAACGTTCAGCTTGAGGGGCGCGGAGACAGCAAGCGAAGCTTGCTGGCAGAGCGTCCCTCTCGAAGCGATTGTTAGGCATGGCTTGATCGATCCTCTTTGCCAACTTGCTTTGGATCATGGCGAGGAATCAGGATTCCTTGCTCCATAACCGCCAAGATGGGCTGCTCCTCACTACCGACACGCCAAATTTGTGCTGGATAACTGCGGCTGGCAGGTTGCCAGCCCTGCGGAACGAACTCAAATTTCCAATCAGGATGGCCTTGTTCGCGCACGGTTGCGTAGTAATGATTGTCGGTATCCCAAGATGTGATAGCGATGGAGATTTCCCCGTTGGTCGGAGTGCCGGAATCGTAGGCAGCTATGGCTGACACAATGTTGGGACCTGCGCGCTGCTCTGAGAAACCAACGACACCTAGGAAAACGGCAATCATTAACGGTACGGGATGCCAAAAGATTACAGCCGCAATGATGCCCAATGCAGCACCGGCCAACAACCACTTATGCATGTGCGCAGCAAACCCAACAGCAGGTCGAAACACGGCGATTTGCTGTTCGACAGAAAGCGTTGTCATCGAGTAAGCCTAACGTGAAGATGACCGGCACACAACAAATTGCGGCGAAGCCCCAGCCTGCTGTTGTGTGTCCGTGTCGATTGACATGTTAGACCTCATTGCGTCTCAGAGCACCGGCCCGCTTTCGCGACTCGCATGCCAAAACGCCATCACAAGAAGCTTGTCCCCCGCGACTCGGTAGTACACGTGATACTTCACACGCGACAGGTAAAGGCGACGGAGATTGGGATAGCGGGACGACTTGGAGCGGGCGCCGATGCCAGGTTGCTGCTCCAGCAGGCTGAGCGCCTCTTCGAGATCAACTCGGATGGCTTCCGGCGCCGCCAACCGATTCTCGGCCCACCAACGGGCTGCGCTCTCGATGTGCAGCGCAGCGCGTGGCGTGATTTCAACCGTGAGCACTTGCCTCAGGCGATACGACGCAGCCGCTCGAACAACTCGGCAGCGGTGATCGTCTCGCCACGGTCCGCTTCCTCTATCGAGGCCAGAATTGGTTCGACGAATTTGAACAGCGAGATAAGTGGAAACTCTGTTGATATTGCCTCG
>CAZADK010000822.1:0-1849 GCA_964483855.1 uncultured Rhodoferax sp. | reverse complement strand
AGCAGGACATGAGCCGCTTCATCCTCGACGTGAACGACGAGTTCGGCACGACCATCGTGCTGATCGAGCATGACATGGGCGTGGTGATGGACATCTCCGACCGCGTGGTGGTGCTCGACTACGGCAAGAAGATCGGCGACGGCACGCCGCGGGAAGTGCGCGAGAACGAAGACGTGATCAGCGCGTACCTCGGTACAGGCCACTGACGCCAGGAGAACAACATGGCATTCTTTCTAGAAACCCTGATCGGCGGCCTGATGGCCGGCATGCTGTATTCGCTGGTGGCCCTGGGCTTCGTGCTGATCTACAAGGCCTCGGGCGTCTTCAACTTCGCGCAGGGCGCGATGGTGCTGTTCGCCGCGCTCGCAATGGCCCGGTTTTCCGATTGGATTCCGGGGTGGTTGGGCATCGACAGCAAGATCCTGGGCAACGTGATCGCCTTCGCTCTGGCGGCGGTATTGATGTTCATATTCGCCTGGCTGGTCGAACGGCTGGTGCTGCG
The DNA here is from genome assembly GCA_964483855.1 of uncultured Rhodoferax sp. GTDB lineage: Bacteria > Pseudomonadota > Gammaproteobacteria > Burkholderiales > Burkholderiaceae_C > CAISIP01. Next base: position 1,347 of record CAZADK010000822.1, on the reverse strand, counting down.
CCACCTGGTGAACCAGGAGGGTGTCACGCTGCTGATGGCCACGCTGGGCATCGCCTACTTCCTCGACGGCTTCGGCCAGACCATTTTCGGCAGTGCGATCTACAAGATCGACGTTGGCATGCCAAAAGAGCCTGTGTTCCTGCTTGACGGTATTTTCCCTGGCGGCATCTTGGTGAACCTGGAAGACGTCTACGCTGCCGGGGTTGCCGCGCTGCTGGTGGCGGTGCTCTCGCTGTTCTTCCAAAAGACCAGCACCGGGCGCGCCCTGCGCGCAGTGGCGGACGACCACCAGGCGGCGCAGTCGATTGGTATTCCGCTCAACCGCATCTGGGTCATCGTGTGGTTTGTCGCCGGCCTGACCGCCCTGGTCGCCGGCATCATCTGGGGCTCCAAGCTGGGCGTGCAGTTCTCGCTCACCACCCTGGCCCTGCGCGCGCTGCCGGTGATCATCCTGGGCGGCCTGACTTCGGTGCCCGGTGCCATCATCGGCGGACTCATCATCGGCGTGGGCGAAAAACTCTCCGAGGTCTACATCGGCCCCTACGTGGGCGGCGGCATCGAGATCTGGTTTGCCTACATGCTGGCGCTGGTGTTTCTGCTGTTCCGCCCGCAAGGTTTGTTTGGTGAAAAGATCATCGATCGCGTGTGAAACACGCACGTCGATGATCTTTCAGCGAAGACTCACTTTGCAAAGCAAAAAATTAAGCGAAGCGTGTCGCGGCAAAAAAGTTATGTACCGATTCTGAGACCTTGTGGGACAGACCAAGATTTGCGAAGCAAATTTGCTCTGTCCCCAAATGACTAGAAAGAAACCATGTTCTACAGAGAAAACGGCCAATTCAAAACCAGCTACCGAGATGACCAGCAGATCTTCGCGATAGCGCAAGACCGCTGGCTCATCCTGGCGCTGATCGCGTTTGCCTTCATCGGGGTGCCGATGCTGGCCGACGAGTATATGTTCCGCGCCATCCTGATTCCATTCCTGATCCTGGCGCTGGCCGCCATCGGGGTGAACATCCTGGTGGGCTACTGCGGCCAGATCTCGCTGGGCTCGGGCGCCTTCATGGCGGTGGGTGCCTACATGGCCTACAACACCTACATCCGCATCGACGGCATGCCGCTGATCGTGGCGCTGCTCTCGGGCGGCTTCTTCGCCACCCTGGTGGGCATCGTGTTCGGCATACCGAGCCTGCGCGTGAAGGGGCTCTATCTCGCGGTGGCCACGCTGGCCGCACAGTTCTTCTGCGACTGGGCTTTCAGCCGCATCAGCTGGTTCACCAACAACAGCACCTCGGGTTCTGTGGCCGTGTCCAATCTCAGCGTGATGGGCTGGGCCATCAACACGCT
>CAZADK010000821.1:0-1858 GCA_964483855.1 uncultured Rhodoferax sp. | reverse complement strand
GATCCGATCATCTGCCTGGGCCAACCCAAGATCGTGAACATGCGCGCATTCCCAAGCATTGGCGGATAAATACCGTGCCAGCGCCACGGCAACTGCTTATCCACCAGCAGGCTCATGCGGCGATCAAAATGGCGTGGTCGGCCTGGATGGCTGCATAGGCAAGCGCAGCCGAAATGTCAGCGGGTTCGAGCATCGGATAGTCCTCCAGGATTTCTCCATGGGAGGCGCCGGAACCAAGCAGGCTCAGGATATCGGTGACACGAATCCGCAGGCCGCGAATACAGGGGCGACCGCCGCATTTTCCGGGCTCGATCGTGATGCGCGCTAGAAGCGGGGATGTCATGTGTTTTCCTGGTTGCCAAACGCGTTCGGGAAGTATGGCGTCCTGGCGCCCAACTGGCAACCTTGGAAGCCTCTTTGCGCAGCGACAAGGGCTCACCCTCGTTCGCCACCCTGCGCAAATACGCCCGAGCCTGCGGCAAGCGCCTGATCGTGCGGCTGGTTTGAGGCTGCGGTTGACGCCGCGCCGAGGTCGCCCCCCCGGGGATCGGCGTAACGGCAGCCGCTTTCCTCCGCCCAAACCACAACTGGCGCGCCGCCCCCGGCACGAAGAGGGTGTTGGTGACCAGGGTGCGCTCCCACACCCTGCCTGGCTCGCTTGCCAACCGGTGCAGCCACGCATGCCCCGCCGATTGCATCCATTGCGGTGCGCGTGGTTTGGACCCGGCGATGGTGTCGAACGCCGCGCCCACGCCTTGCATCACCGCCATGACCCGCCCACAACGGGCATGCGTCCGGAGCCTCCTCGATTGCCAGGGCGATTCACAAGTGCCAACGAACCCATTGTGGTGTCGTTTTGGGTTCATCATGGGTATAATTTCAATGAAAGAGGACTCCACCATGGCTGACACTGCTGAATTGCAATTAAAGAAGGTACCTGCAAGGATCAGATCCTTGATCGGAAGCGAAGCGACGCTCAATCGCCGGTCCATCAACCAGGAGGCCATCGCGCTTTTGGAAGAGGCGCTGCTGGCTCGCGCCCAGAAAGAACGGCCGACGCGCGTGGAGATCGACGAGATCCTGGCACGCTTCGACAGGCTGCCCACGAGGGATGCACGGCCACTGTCGGAAATGATCGAATACGACGAGCAGGGCTTGCCTAAATGACACCGGGGACGTCGCTCACCGACGGCGCTGTAGTCGACTCTTCCGCCATCATGAGCATTTTGGACAAGCGACTCTCGGCCCAGGCGTTCCGCGAAGCCCTGGAAAAGACCAGGCCGCTCTTCATGGGCGCCCCGACCTATGTGGAGCTGTCGGTGGTGGTGCTGGGCAAGAAGAGTGCTGCCGGGCTCAAGCCGCTGGATGAACTGCTGGCTAAATTTGGCGTACAAATCGTCGCTTTCGATCCTGCCATGGCCAAACATGCCCAGGCGGGATGCTCGGCTTTCGGCAAAGGGCACAACCCCGCCAGTTTGAACATGGGCGACTTGTATTCCTATGGCCTGGCCATGGCCAAAGGGCTGCCGCTGTTCTTCGAGGGACTTGATTTTTCCCAAACAAATGTGGGGGACGCGATGCTCATGAAGGGATACCGATTCGACGCTCAGCATCTACCGCAGCCGCTGTCGCCACAGATTGGCTCTTGATCCGAACGTGCAGGCGCGCAGAAGCGGCCAGCGCCTTTCCTTCGCCCAAACCACAACTGCCGCGCCGCCGCCGGCACGAAGAGGGTGTTGGTGACCAGATAGCGCTTCCCCAGCCGGCCCGGCTTGCTGGCGACGCGGTGCAGCTATTCCAGCCCCGCCGCCTGCATGTCGGCTGCGTCGACCTCACCGGTGGGGTCAATGCCGGCACG
>CAZADK010000820.1:0-1862 GCA_964483855.1 uncultured Rhodoferax sp. | reverse complement strand
CGCCGCCCTCGGCCTTGCGCCGCGCGACGAAGGCGTCGAGCTCTTCCTCGATCGCCGCGTCCATCGGTGGCCGCTCATAGGCGGCCAGTTCCTTCTGCCACACCGCATTCGCCTTCTGGAACGCGGTGGGACTGCCCGCCTCCTGCCAGGTCTCGAAATTGCGCCAGTCGGAGATGATTGGCGAATAAAACGCGGTCTCGAACCGCTCCAGTGTGTGGGCCGTTCCGAAATAGTGTCCGCCGGGGCCGACCTCGCGCACTGCATCCAGGCCCAGGCCGGCCGCACTGACGTCGAGCGGCGTCAAAAATTCCGCGATCATCTGCAACAGGTCGACGTCGACGATGAACTTTTCGAAAGAGCAGGTCAGGCCGCCCTCCATCCAGCCGGCCGCATGCATGATGAAGTTGCCGCCTCCCTGGATCACGGCCCACAGCGAAAATACCGACTCGTAAGCCGCCTGCGCATCCACGATGTTGGCGGCGCACACATTCGAGGTACGGTATGGAATGCCGTACCTGCGGCACAACTGCCCGCCGGCGAGCACCGCCTTCATGTATTCGGGCGTACCGAACGCGGGCGCACCAGTCTTCATGTCCACGTTGGATGTGAAGCCCCCGTACACCACTGGCGCTCCGGGGCGCACCATCTGCGTGAACGCGATGCCGGCCAATGCCTCGGCATTCTGCTGGGCCAGTGCACCGGCGATCGTTACTGGCGCCATCGCACCGGCCAGCGTGAACGGCGTCAGCATGATGATCTGGTTGCGAGCCGACATCTCGATGATGCCCTGCAACATCGGCGTGTCGAGCCGCAGGGGCGACGAGCTGTTGATGATGGAGAACAGCGAGGGTTCAGCCTCCATCTGCTCGTGCGAGATGCCACGTGCGATACGTGCGATCTCCAGAGCGTCCTGATTGCGCTCCTTGCCCAGCGAATACGCGTGGAACGGCTTGTCGGTGAGTTTGGCGATGTCGGACAGGCAGTCGAGATGTCGCACCGATGCGTGCAGGTCCACCGGCTCCACCGGGTATCCGCCACTGGCATGAACGATGTCGTAACGCTGCGCCAACCGAACCATGTTGCGGAAATCGACCTGGTTGCCGGCACGCCGGCCGCCCTGCAGGTCGGAACAGTTGGGCGGGCTGGCGACCTGCGCAAACACCAGGTTCTTGCCGCCGATCCGCGCGTTGCGCTCGGGGTTGCGCGCATGCAAGGTGAACTCGGACGGGCAGGTCTTGATACTTTGCAGGATCAGGTTGCGGTCGAAACGCACCCGCTCCGAACCCTCGCGCACGTCGGCGCCGGCCTGCTTCAGGATCTCGCGCGCGCCTGCATGCATGAAGTCCATGCCCATCTCTTCGAGGATGGTCAGCGATGCGTCGTGGATAGCCTCGAGTTCGTCCTCGGAGACCACCGGGGTCGGCGGGAAGCGATGCTTCAGGCTGCGGTACTTGGCGGTGGAGACGGCAGCCCGGGCGACGCCAGTACTGCGGCCTCCACGCCGCCGGCCGGTTGTGGTGGGCGTCGGTGCTGCGCCGTCGGTCATTGGTGCTCCTGCGATTCGCGCGGTAAACAACCCGTGAGTATCGGGTGAATCGCCAGCCTGCTCGTCCCGATGTTTAGGCCTGGCGGGCATGAGTTGAACTCATGGACTTTCCCGAAGGTCCGGTGTTATTGTGCATGGCTCTCTGAACTGACTGGGTGTGACCGCAACGACGCGATCGTTGGCAACCAGGCGAGACTGTCACCCGGTTCAGCAGTATGGTGCCGCCAGGAAGCAGGCAGAAACGAAAAAGCCCGCTCAAACAAGCGGGCTTTTTGCGTGCAATCCCTGAGGTTGCCTGTCTGGTTGCGCGAGCAAG
>CAZADK010000819.1:0-1869 GCA_964483855.1 uncultured Rhodoferax sp. | reverse complement strand
TCTGAAACAGACAATCGGCACCAAACTTATCGATCGGCAAGTAGCCCAATTCGTCCACTTATGTTGAGCTCAACATAAATCGAGTTATGTGAAGTGCGCAGTTATGTGGAGTAGCCCGACGCATTGGCTGTAGGACTGGGCTGTTAACTCAACATAACTGAGCGGCCGTAATGTGGACCCTTCTTCAACTTCAGGAGGGTGTCATGCTCCGCGATTTGTTTCCACGCTTTCACGAACGATATGAGCGGTCCCGTTGTGGGGCGGAACTGGATGAGTTTGCTACCTGGCTCGCCGACCACGGGCATCGACGCCATCCGTTGCGGCTTCATCTTCGCCGGGTGAAGGAAGTGCTCGACCAGTCCAGTCGGTTTTTGTCAGGGTCGATGTTCCACGAGGCTGACCTCAGGGCCGCATTCGTCGTGGCCAAGACAGACGCGTATCTATACCTGTGCACTGGTCGGATCTTCATCAGATTCCTGGCCGCAACCAATCGGCTGGTTTCCGTGGAGCCCAACGACGCACTGAGTTGCCTGCGCCAAGGGTATCAGCGCCACCTCGTCGAAGTACGAGGACTTGCCGTACAGTCGCTGAAGCAGCATGGCTCGACGGTGACCGATTTCCTGTCGCGTGGTCTACCGGGCGAACGCCATCTTTGCGATCTCTCGGCCGGCGACGTTGAGGCGTACGTCCAGCTCAAGAGCAAGGAGAACAGTCGCCAGTCGCTGCAACACGTCATTGCGCATCTGCGAGCGTTCCTTCGCTACTGTGCCGATCATGGCGAGGCACCTTGTGGTCTCGATGTCATCGATACGCCGCGCGTGTATCGAGGCGAGTTGCCGCCGCGGGCGTTGGACTGGACGACGGTGCGCAAATTGCTGGCTTCCATCCGGCGGCGCGAACCGAGAGATTGGCGCGACTATGCCGTACTGAATCTTATGGCCTATTACGGCCTGCGTCCGTCCGAGGTGGCCGCCCTGCGCATCGATTCCATCGACTGGGAGGCCCGCACACTGCGTGTAGAGCAATCCAAGACACGGTCCGTGCTTATCTTGCCACTGGCAGATCGAACGTTGCGAATGTTGCGTCGCTACTTGCAGGCCGCCAGACCGGACAGCGAGTTGCCAAAGCTATTCCTGCGCATCCGCAGCCCGATCACGGCCCTCAAGCATTACGGCGTCATCGAAATCTTCAACTACCGGGTCGCCAAGAGTGGCCTCGCGCTCAATGGTGCATCTTCCTACGCGCTGCGTCATGCGTTTGCGATGCGGCTACTGCGGCGTGGTGTCGGCATCAAGGCCATTGGCGACCTGCTCGGTCATCGAAGCTTGGAAGCCACCTGCGTTTATTTGCGGATCGACATCGACATGTTGCGGACCGTGGCCCTGCCAGTGCCGGTACTCGCGTTCGCCGACGGGGGTGACCATGACTGAAGAAACCGGATTACCACCGCTGGCCAGATGGATCAGCACCTGGCTGACACACCAACGCGCGCTGGGCCGCAGTTACGTCGAAGCAGAGTGGATACTCAGACACTTGCTTCGCTTCATCACGGGCAAGGGCGGCGCCGATCTTGATCAAGCCGGCTTCAATCTCTGGTGCGATTCCTTTCGCCATCTGATGGCGACGACACGGCGGGGACGGCAGTTGGCCGTACACAAGTTCTGCCGCTTCCGTCGGCGTTCGGACCCGGACTGTTTCGTTCCGGACCCGCTTTACTTTGTGCGTTTGCTCCCCTACCGGCGGCCCGTGATCGTTATGCCGGAGCAGGTGGCGCAGCTGCTCGTCATAGCAGACCAGCTGGTACCGACAACGAATTCGCCCCTGTTGCCGGCGGTCGTCGGCGTGCGCCATGGGCGGCTCGGCTGGAGT
>CAZADK010000818.1:0-1873 GCA_964483855.1 uncultured Rhodoferax sp. | reverse complement strand
GTTCTCGGCCGCACAACCGAGCGAAACGAATAAGTGATGGTCGTCCGGGTCGACCACGGGGCAGCGGCGCGAGTAGTCGGGCGCAATGGAGATGGACTTTTCGGCGATCTGGAAACGCCAGCATTGCGTGTTGTGGCTCGATGGGGCCAGAGTGGCTTGGCGCACCAGATCATGCATCGAGGGGGTGGCCGCGCTGGCAACCGGCGCCATCGGTTTTCTGAGCTTGCGCGCGGCGCTCTGCTCGGCATCGCCTGACGCACAGGCCACCAACGCTGCGGGTGCCAGGATGCTGGAAGTGGCCAGCAACAGTTGCCTGCGGGAGCGGGTTCGGTGATCGGCTGGCGTGCTGTGGTTGTCAAGGGTCATGGTGCGACAGAGCGTGTGCGCTCCGGTCTTGCCGGTCTGTGCGTTTGCCCACGTTGGAGTGGCGCGGCGCAACATGTTGCCGAGGGAAAATCCCTGGCGGCTGCATCAATCTGTCACGCAACTGACATGACCACTGCCGAAGATCGCGCCATGAACAAGCGCTCGAATGTCGATCTGGTCTGGTTCGCCGCTGGCGGCGGTCACCGTGCTGCGGCGCTCGCGCTGGAAAAGGCGATGCACCAACAGGGATGGGCCTGGAATGTGCGCCTGGTCAATTTGACCGAGGTGCTGGACCCGACGGCGTTGTTCCGTCGAACCACTGGAATCTCGCCCGAGGACATCTACAACAAGCGCCTGGCGACGGGTTTCACCTTTGGGCTGGCGCAGGAGCTCAAGCTGCTGCAGGGCGGAATCCGCCTGGCGCACCGTATGCTGGTGCAGCGGCTGGCGGCCCACTGGCAGCGCACGCAGCCCGACGTGGTGGTGTCGCTGATTCCGAATTTCAACCGCGCGCTGCATGACAGTCTGGCACTCGCGTGCCCTGGTGTGCCGTTCATGACCGTTATGACGGACATGGCCGACCACCCTCCGCATTTCTGGATCGAACCAGGCATCGCACAACACATCGTCTGTGGTACCGGGCACGCTGTACGCCAGGCATTGGGGGCCGGTGTTGCGCCACAGTACGTGCACCGTGTGGATGGCATGATTTTGCGGCCTGAGTTTCACCGTGGCAGCAACCCGGGTGCTGGTCGGGGCCCCGACCGCGCCGACCGCCGCGCTGCCGTCGGACTGCCCGGCGACAAGGCGGTGGGCCTGGTGTTGTTTGGCGGGGCCGGTTCACGCGTGATGCGCCAGATTGAAGCCGCTTTGCACGACGTTCCGTTGATCCTGCTGTGTGGCCGCAACGCGGCCCTGGCCGAAGCGCTGCGCGAACAGTCCCGAGCACCTGCGCCGGGTGGCGGGGCACGTGCGCAGCGCGCCGTGATTGGCTTTACGCCGGATGTCGCGCACTGGATGCGGCTGGCGGACTTCTTCATTGGAAAGCCGGGCCCCGGTTCGCTCAGCGAAGCGGTGCAAAGCGGCTTGCCGGTGATCGTGACCCGCAACGCGATGACGATGCCACAGGAACGCTGGAACACAGTGTGGGTCGAACAGCAGGACCTGGGCGTGGTGCTGCGCCGCTTTGCCGATGTGCGCCGCGCCGTGCAGGAGGTGTTGCAGCGTCTGCCCGCGCTGCGTGCCAATGTGGCGCAGGTACACAACGATGCGGTGTTTCAGGTGCCGGTACTGATCGAGGCGCGCCTGGCCGAATGCCGAGGGTTGAGGGTCAGGCCTATACCTTGTAGCCCTGCGACAGCTTCGCGGCGATATGGGAAAGAAAATATCGGGCCGGGAACCAAGGGTCAGGCCTATACCTTGTAGTCCCACATCAGCTGCGCGACTATCGGCGTCACCGCCCCAGACTCCAGCAAGGTTTGAATCTGCGACACGCGCCCGGGCGAAA
>CAZADK010000817.1:837-1876 GCA_964483855.1 uncultured Rhodoferax sp. | reverse complement strand
CACCCAGGAAATAGTCCGGTGTCTTGGAACTGCAGCCGATGCCGGAGAGTTTGGCCACGCGGTGCGGCTCGATGTCGAGTTCCCAGCAGGCCTGCACGATGGCTGCGGAGATCGAGTCGTGGCCGCAACCCGCACACAGGGTCGACACCTTGCCTTCGTAGTCACGGCGGGTGTAGCCAACCTTGTTTGGCGTCAGCGACGGATGGTGCAGCCGGGGCTTGAGGATGTAGGTCATGCCGCCTCCGTGTCATTCTTGCGGCGACGCGCCATGGTCCCGGGGGCCGCCATGCGCGTCTGCTGCACGTGCTCGGTGATCCTGCGCGTGATGTAGCGGGCGGTGATCGGCGTTCCGTCGAAATGCAGCACCGGCACCAACCGGGCCGGATCGATCTCCAGTTCGTTGACCAGCAACTGACGCATCTGCGCATCGCGGTTCTGCTCGACCACATAGACCGTCTTGTGCGCTGCGATGAACTGCGCGACCGCACCCGGGAACGGGAACGCGCACAGGCGCAGCGCGTCCAGCATGATGCCCTGCTCCTGCAACACATCCAGCGCCTCGTGCATGGCCGGACTGGTGGAGCCGAAAAAGATCACGCCCAGGCGTGTCTTGCGCGGCGCGGCTCGCAAGACCGGTGGCGGCACCAGGCCGGCGGCGGTCTTGAACTTGGTCAGCAGGCGCTCGACGTTGTAGACATAGTCGGGGCCGCGTTCGGAGTACCGGGCGTAGGGGTCACGCGTCGTGCCACGGGTGAAATAGCTGCCCTTGGCCGGATGGGTTCCGGGCAGGGTGCGCCAGCCGATGCCGTCCCCGTCGACATCCTTGTAACGTCCGAAGTCCTTGCCGGCTTCGAGTTCCTCGGCCGTCATGACCTTGCCACGGTCGTATTCGCGCGCCGGATCCCACTCCAGCGGATCGCACAGGCGCTGGTTCATGCCGATGTCCAGGTCGGTCATCACGAACACCGGCGTCTGCAACCGGTCCGCCAGGTCCAGCGCGGCTGCACCGTGGGTGAAGCACTCGTGCGGATCCTGCGGA
>CAZADK010000817.1:0-827 GCA_964483855.1 uncultured Rhodoferax sp. | reverse complement strand
TTGATGATGGTCACCGGAATCTCGGCGAAATACGCCAGGCCGATGAACTCGGTCATCAGCGACACGCCAGGGCCGGATGTCGCGGTGAAGGCCCGCGCCCCGTTCCACCCTGCTCCCACCACCATGCCGATGGAGGCGATCTCATCTTCGGCCTGCACCACGGCGTAGTTGTTGAGCCCGGTCTGGGGATCCACGCGGAACTTGGCGCAATAACGCAAAAAGGCCTCTGCCACCGACGACGACGGCGTGATTGGATACCAGGCTGCCACCGTGGCGCCGCCATATAGGCAACCCAGTGCGACCGCGGTGTTGCCGTCGACGAAGATACGCTCGCCGACCTTGTCAAGCCGCTGCACCCGGATGCCCAGCGGGGCCGGCAGATGTTCACGCGCGAAATCGCGGCCCAGGTGCAGCGCCTGCACATTGGGCGCGAGCAGCTTTTCCTTGCCCTTGTACTGCTCGGCGAACAACTGCTCGATCACCGCCGGTTCGATCTCGAGCAATACCGACAAGGCGCCGACGTAGACGATGTTCTTGAACAACTGGCGCTGGCGCGGGTCGGAATACACCGCATTGCAGATCTCGGTCAGCGGCATGCCCAGCACCTGGATGTCCGGGCGGAACCTGGATTCGGGTATCGCACGCGTGCTGTCGTAGAACAGGTAACCGCCCGGCGCGATCTCGGCCACGTCGGCGTCCCAGGTCTGCGGATTCATCGCCACCATCATGTCGATACCGCCGCGCCGGCCCTGGTAACCCTGTTCGGACACCCGCGCCCGTACCAGGTCGGCAGGCCCTGGATGTTGCTGGGAAAGATGTTGCGCGGG
>CAZADK010000816.1:0-1878 GCA_964483855.1 uncultured Rhodoferax sp. | reverse complement strand
TCATGAACACGGCCTTGCTGCGCGAAACCTACCAGGGGCTGCTGGGGCCCGCGCGGCAGATCCAGACCCACCACCTGCCGCAGATCCGGCAAAAGGCTGGCTCACTAAATGCAGCGCAGGTGATGGCGATGGTGCGGGGCGGGTGAGCGGATGCAGGCTTGGCGAAGCCGATATGGCAGTGGCCAGGCCAACGGCTGGCCCGACAGTCACCCCGCCGGCCGCATCATCCGCAACAACCGCCCCAGCCTTGCCTTGTCGGCTTGTATCGCATCGAACTCCTGGTCCGCCAGGCCGATCAATATGTCGGTGCTGGACTGCGTGGCGGTGTCGAACTGCACCGCGGCAACCTGTTCGCTGGAGGGGTGGCGATTGAGCCGCAGGTAGTGGTTGCCCAGCGCGGCGGCGCAGTCGACGCTGGCCTGGCGTTCCTGGGCGTGCATGCACAACTCGATCACCGGCGCGGCCCAGCTGAATCCGCGCTGCGGCATGGCCTGCGGGTTGCCGCCGCCAAGCGGGTTGGCGGTGCCCACGCCGAGCAGGCGCGGCTCGGCGCCGGCCCACATCTGGCGTGCCAATTGCAGCGCCAGCAGATCCGGGGTGTTGGCAGCCAGCCCGCCATCGACGAAGGTATGGCCGGCCGCCCCATGGGGCGCGAAATGCGCCGGCGCAGCCGCGGTGGCCAGCATCGCGTCGAGCACGGTCAAGCCCAGGCCGTCGCGCGCGGGCGTCGGCGCGCTGCCCAGCAAGCGCAGTTCGGCGCTGACCCAGTCCACCGCGGCAAGCAGCAACGGTTTGGGCACTGCGGCCAAGGGCAAGGCCGTCTGCGCGGTTGACAAGCAGCCGTGGATGGCCGCGCGCAGCGGCTCGGTGCGGTACAGGGCCGGCCCCAGCATCTTGCGTGCGAACTTGAACCGGCGCGCGGGGAAGATAAGTTGCCCTTGTGCCTTGAGCACCGCGAACACGGCGCCGGCTGTCACGCCATGCGCCAAGGCGGTGGCGATGATGCCGCCCACCGAGGTGCCGGCGATCAGGTCGAACCGGTCACCGATCGGCTGGCCACCCAGCAGGTCGGTTTCGATGCGCGCCAGCAATCGGGCGCTGAACAGGCCACGGTAACCACCCCCGGACAGGCTGAGGATGAACACCTGCTGCGGCGCATTGGCGTCGAGCTCGCCCGGCGGCAAACGATACTGATCGTGCAAATCGGCGCGGCCTGGGTCGTGCATCGGGGCGCCCGCCATGGCAGCCTTATAGCGACAGCACCGCGATGCCCAGCGCTTGCAGCGCTGCGTGGTACACCTCGCGCGGCTCGACCAGCGTCAGGCCATAACTGCTGGCGGTGGCGATGATCATGCGGGTGTCTTGGCCCACCGGCAGGCGCTGGCCTTCGCGCTCGAACAGCAGGCCCGTTTGCAGGCGCAGCTGGCTCCAGACCTGCGCCACCTTGTCGTCCACCACCAGGGGTTCGCCTGCCTGGTTGATGATGCGCTGCAGGCTTTGCTCCAGCGTGTTGGCGGCGCGCTGGCGGCGAATTTCCGGCAGCTTGGCATTGCGCACCGTGGAGCGCGCGATCGCCACCGCAACCACGCTCAGGCTGCAGTCGGCCGGGTTGGCGGTGTCCAGCCACCGGCCGGCGGCGGAACCCTTGATCAACATGTCGTTAAGGGTGTTGGCCCCCAGCAGGTAACGCATGTGGGTTCGGATCAGCGTGTGAGCGGCAATCGATGGGGCACATGCTCATGCGGAGACGCCGGGCCGCTCCCAAGTTTCCTCGCACCCCCTTGGGGGGCCTGGCGAAGCCGGGGCTGGGGGCGCATGTGGAGACGCCGGGCCGCCCCAAGTTTCCTCGCACCCCCTTGGGGGGCCTGGCGAAGCCAG
>CAZADK010000815.1:0-1879 GCA_964483855.1 uncultured Rhodoferax sp. | reverse complement strand
GCCCGCCCGATATCTCGTGCGGGTAACGGTGCAGATGGTCGCGGCCAAGACCTACATGTCCGAGCAGCGTGAGCACCTGTGCCGTGCGCGCCGGGCCATCCAGCCCGAGTTCGCGCTGGTGAATCACCATGCCCTCGGCCACGATGTCGTGCACCGTCATGCGCGGGTTCATCGAGGCATTCGGGTCCTGAAAAACCACCTGCATTCGCGCCGCATGTCCACGCCGCCCATGCGCGTCGTGCACTGCAATGTCGGCCCCGCGGTACAGGATACGGCCGCCATCGACCGGCTCCAGGCCCAGCAGGCAGCGCGTCAATGTGGACTTGCCCGAGCCGGACTCGCCCACCACGCCCAACGTCCGGCCTTCACGCACGGTCATCGACACCTGGTCGAGCGCCGTCAGGCTGCGCCGCGGCTCCCACAGGCCCTGGCGCGCCAGCGGGTAACGACGCGTGACCTGCTGCACCTCGATCAGAGGCGCCGCGTCCGTCATGCCGGCACCTCATCCAGATGCACGCAGGCCACCTGGTGCTGGTCCGACACCGCCACAGATGGCGGCGTGGCCACTGTGCAGGCGGCGGTGGCGCGCGCGCAGCGTGGCGCAAAACGGCAACCCGGCGGTGGGTGGATCAGGTCGGGCACACGCCCAGCAAGATTCGCCAGTTGGCCGCGCTGCAACCCTGGCCGCGGCAATGCCGCCAGCAAGGCGCGGGTGTAGGGATGGCGTGGCGACTGCAGCACCTCGCGGGTGCGGCCAGACTCGACCACATGGCCGGCGTACATCACCGCCACATGGCTGCAGATCTGCGCCACCACGCCCAGGTTGTGCGTGATCATCAGCACTGCGGTATCGCTGCGCTTCACCAAGTCGGACAACAACCGCAATATCTGCGCCTGCAGTGTCACGTCCAGCGCGGTTGTCGGCTCGTCGGCGATCAACAGGCGCGGCTGGCCCACTAGCGCCATCGCGATCAACACGCGCTGGCGCATACCCCCCGAGAACTGATGCGGATAGTCGTGCGCACGCCGGGCAGCGTCGGGTATGCCGACACGCTCCAGCATCTCCACGCCCAGTCGCTCGGCGGCACGGCGTCGCTCGCCCAGACCGGTCTGCGGGCCCAGGCCCAGCACCTGAGGCGCATGGCGGCCGATCTCGAACGCCACATCGGCAATCTGCTCGCCGACCCGCAGCACCGGGTTCAGGTTGGTCGACGGGTCCTGGAAGATCATGCTGATGGCGCGCCCGCGCAGGCGGCGCATCGCGCGCTCGTCCAAGGTCAGCACATCCTGCCCGTCAAACAGGATGCGGCCCTGCATGTAGCGTGCCGGCGGCGTGTTCACCAGGCGGGAGACCGACAGGCCGGTCACCGATTTGCCACAACCAGTCTCGCCGGCGAGGCCCCAGATCTCACCCTTGTCGACCTGCAGTTGCACCCCGTTGAGCACATGCGCCTCGCCGTCGTAAGAGCGCATGGCCAGATGCAGGTTGTCGATATGCAGCAGCGGCATGGCGGGCTCTCAGCGGCGCGATTTCGGATCGAGCACGTCCCGCAATCCATCGCCCAGCAGGTTGAAGCTCAGCACGGCCAGAAAGATGGCTGCGCCGGGGAAGATGGCCGTCCACCAGTAGTCGGGCAGAAAACCGCGCGCGGTCGACAGCATCTGCCCCCACTCGGGCGTGGGCGGCTTTACGCCAATGCCGACGAAGCCCAGCGAGGCCACGGTCAGAACCGCAAAACCCACGTCCAGCGACATCTTCACGATCACCGGGGACACGATGTTGGGCAGGATATGGCGCCACAGGATGCGCACCGGCCCGGCGCCCAGCGCGCGCGCTGCCAGCACGTAGACCTCTTCGCGCCGGCTCAGCACTTCGCCC
>CAZADK010000814.1:0-1881 GCA_964483855.1 uncultured Rhodoferax sp. | reverse complement strand
CCGCGCGCCCAGGGCGCGCGTCCCGTTTTCAGACCACGGCGTCGGCAGGTTGGCGTTGCAGCATGGCCAACGCATTGGCCACTATCTTGCGCAGTTCGCGCCGGTCGCAGACCATGTCTACCGCGCCTTTCTCCTGCAGGAACTCCGAACGCTGAAAACCCTCGGGCAGGGTCACGCGCAAGGTCGATTCGATCACCCGTGGCCCGGCAAAACCGATCAGGGCCTTGGGCTCGGCAATGACGATGTCACCCAGGAAGGCGAAACTGGCGCTGACGCCACCGGTGGTTGGGTCGGTCAGGATGCTGATGAAGGGCAGCCCCTTCTTGGCCAGGCGCGTCAGCGCCGCATTGGTCTTGGCCATCTGCATCAGGCTGAGCAGGCCCTCCTGCATGCGGGCACCGCCGGTCGCGGTGAAACAGATGAATGCTGTCTTCTGCTCGATCGCGGTCTCGACGCCACGCACATACCGCTCGCCCACGACCGAGCCCATGCTGCCGGCCATGAAGTCGAATTCGAAGCAAGCGGCCACCACGCTGATGTTGTGCACGCTGCCTCCCATCACCACCAGCGCATCGGTCTCGCCGGTGTTTTCCATTGCCTCCTTCAGACGTTCGGGGTACTTGCGGCTGTCCTTGAACTTCAGCGGGTCGACCGGCAGGACCTCCTGTCCGATCTCGAAACGGCCTTCGTTGTCCAGGAACATGTTCAGGCGCGCGCGCGCGCCGATGCGATGGTGGCGGCTGCAGGTCGGGCAGACGTTCTGGTTCTGTTCCAGATCGGTCTTGTACAACACCGTCTCGCAACTCGGACACTTGATCCACAGACCTTCGGGAACCGTGCGCCGGTCGGCCGGGTCGGTGTGCCGGATCTTGGCGGGTAGCAGTTTCTCTAGCCAACTCATGAGGTCGCTCCTGAATCAATGCGCCGGATTATTGCGCGCTCTGCGCGTCGAGCGCGGCGCGGATGTCCTGCAGAAAGGCCCGGGCCCTCGCCACCACCTGTTCGCGCGGCAGGTCTTCGATCAACTGGATGATGCGGCTGCCGATGACGACTGCATCGGCAACCCGTGCCACGGCGCAGGCGGACTGCGCATCGCGGATGCCGAAACCGACGCCCAGTGGCAGCTTCACATGGTGCCGGATACGCGGCAACATGGCTTCCACCGCCGCGATGTCGAGGGTGCCGGCGCCGGTGACGCCCTTGAGCGACACATAGTAGACATAACCGCTGGCCACCTGGGCCACCTGGGCCATGCGCTGGTCGGTGCTGGTCGGCGCCAGCAGGAAGATCAGGTCCATGCCGCTTCGGCGCAGTTCGTCGGCGAACACGACGCACTCCTCAGGCGGATAGTCGACGATCAACAGGCCATCGACGCCGGCTGCCGCTGCGTCGCGCACGAACGCGCTGCCGGGGCTTGCTGCGATGTTGCGGCGCTGGTCGTAGCGTTCGACCGGATTGGCATATCCCATCAGCACCACCGGCGTGGCGTCGTCCTTCTGTCGGAACACCCGAACCATGTCCAGGACCTGGGCCAGTCCGATGCCGGCGGCCAGGGCCCTGTCTCCGGCGCGCTGGATCACTGCGCCGTCGGCGCTGGGGTCCGAGAACGGAACCCCGAGTTCGATCACGTTGGCGCCAGCTGCGACCATCCCGTGCATCAGTTCGGGACTGATATCCGGATACGGGAAGCCGGCCGTCATATACGGGATCAGGGCCGTGCGCTTGCGCGCCAGCAAGTTAGCCAGCACGGAGGCGATACGGCTCATGCTGTTGCCACCGGTTGCGGCAAGGCGACCACCGTGCTGGCGCCCTTGACCGCCTGGCCCTTGCAACTGGGGCGGCAGTAGAAGTCGGCATTGCCGAGGTCGGCCACGGTGCCGA
>CAZADK010000813.1:0-1882 GCA_964483855.1 uncultured Rhodoferax sp. | reverse complement strand
TTTTTTTCCGCTCCAAGAAGCGTGCGCTGCTGGCCGCGATCCGCGCCAGCGCTGCCTCGACGCGAGCCGTCGGCAAGACGCTGACTCAGCTCTCGGACCTGGCCGACGCCACCTTGCGTACCTTGTGGGAGCAGGCCGGGCTGCGCGGGCCGTGTGCGTTGGTGGCGGTCGGCGGTTTCGGCCGCGCCAAGTTGTTCCCGCATTCCGATGTCGATGTGTTGCTGCTGCTGCCGGACGACGAACGGCCTGAGAACGGCAACATTCTGCAGTCCCGCATCGAGACCTTCATCGGCAGCTGCTGGGACACTGGACTGGAGATCGGCTCGAGCGTGCGTACCGTGTCGCAATGCCTGGCCGAGGCTGAGAAGGACGTCACGGTGCAGACCTCGGTGCTCGAGTCGCGCCTGGTGGTCGGCAACCGCAGGTTGTACGGCACGTTGCGCGAGCGCCTGGGCCAGGCCATGGATCCGAAGGCTTTTTTTGTTGCCAAGACGCTGGAAATGCACCAGCGCCACAACAAGTACGAAGACACGCCCTACGCACTCGAACCCAATTGCAAGGAGTCACCGGGCGGGCTGCGCGACCTGCAGATGCTGCTGTGGGTGTCCAAGGCCGCCGGCATGGGCAAGAACTGGGACGAGCTGGCGCGCTCGGGCCTGGCGACAGCACTCGAGGTGCGCCAGATCAAGCGCAACGAAGCGCTGATGCGGCTGATCCGGATGCGGCTGCACCTGATCGCCGACCGGCGCGAGGACCGGCTGGTGTTCGACATGCAGACGGCTGTTGCCGAGTCCTTCGGTTATACGACGCCGCCCAACAATACCGCACCGATTTCGCTCGGCCTGACCGAAACCTCGGTCAAGTCGACGCGCAAGATCACCGTGGTGCGTGCCAGCGAGGCACTGATGCGGCGTTACTACTGGGCGGCCAAGGCGATCACGCAGCTCAACCAGATCGTGCTGCTCAACATGGAGGAGCGGCTGTATCCATCGGCCGCCGAACCCCGCCCGATCAACGCCTGGTTCAATGAGAAGGCCGGCATGATCGACGTGGTCAGCGACGACCTGTACGTGCGCGAGCCGCACGCGATCCTGCAGACTTTCCTGCTGTACCAGACCACCAGCGGCACCAAGGGCCTGTCGAGCCGTACCTTGCGCGCTTTGTACAACGCGCGTTCGGTGATGGACGGGAAATTCCGCAACGACCCGGTCAACCGCCAGACTTTTCTTCAGATCATCCAGCAGCACGATGGCCTGACCCATGCCATGCGGCTGATGAACCAGACCTCGGTGCTGGGGCGATACCTGTGGGTGTTCCGGCGCATCGTCGGCCAGATGCAGCACGACCTGTTCCACGTCTACACGGTCGACCAGCACATCCTGATGGTGCTGCGCAACATGCGGCGTTTTTTCATCGTCGAGCATGCGCATGAGTACCCGATGTGCTCGCAACTGGCGGCCGGCTGGGACAAGCCCTGGGTGCTGTACCTGGCAGCCCTGTTCCACGACATCGCCAAAGGCAGGGGCGGCGACCACTCCAAACTCGGCGGCGCCAGCGTGCGCCAGTTCTGCCGCCAACACGGCATCGCGCGCGAGGATGCGCGCATGATCGAGTTCCTGGTGCTCGAACACCTGGCGATGAGTCATACGGCGCAGAAGGCCGATCTCAGCGATCCGGACGTGATCATGCGGTTCGCCGCCAAGGTCGGCAACGAGCGGCGCCTGACGGCGTTGTACTTGCTGACGGTGGCCGACATCCGCGGCACCTCGCCCAAGGTCTGGAATGCCTGGAAGGGCAAGCTGCTCGAAGACCTGTACAGGGCGACCTCGCGCGCGCTGGGCGGCGAATCACCCGATCCACAGGCCGAGGTGGAGGCGCGCAA
>CAZADK010000812.1:0-1882 GCA_964483855.1 uncultured Rhodoferax sp. | reverse complement strand
GCCAGGCCCCCCGAGGGGGTGCGAGGAAACTTGGGGCGGCCCGGCGTTTCGTCATTCGCCCCCAGCCCTGGCTTCGCCAGGCCCCCCGAGGGGGTGCGAGGAAACTTGGGGCGGCCCGGCGTTTCCTCGTGAGCCAATCTCACTCGGCCGCGACCAACAAGGGCGGCGCGGCCGCGCGTTAACCCACATAATCCGTGGCATGGATCATCCCCATTTCACCGAGCGCCCCGACAGCACCGGCCTGCGCAAGTCTGCGGCGGAACCGGGCACCGACACGCCGCGGCAACGCCAGTACCTGCAAACCATCGGCGGCCAGTGGTGTGCGCCGGCCAATGGCGAGTGGTTCGAGACCATCAACCCCGCCAACGGTCAGGCATGGGCGCTGATACCGCACGGCACCGCGCCCGACGCGCACAGTGCCGTGGCGGCGGCGCGCAGCGCCTTCGAATCCGGGCCGTGGCATGACCTGAACCCGACCGCGCGCGGCGAACTGCTGCGCCGCGTCGCCACCTACCTCGAGTCGCATATCGAGGAACTCGTGGCGATCGAGGCGCGCGACAACGGACGTCGCCAGGTCGATCTTGTTCCGCAACTGCGCTATCTGCCGAAGTACTTCCACTACTACGCCGGCCTGGCCGACAAGATCGAAGGCTCGGTAATACCCAACGACGTGCCAGGCGTCTTCAACTACACGCGCCATGAGCCGTTGGGCGTGGTGGTGGCCATCACACCCTGGAACTCGCCACTGATGCTGGCCGCCTGGAAGCTGGCGCCGGCACTCGCGGCCGGCAACACGGTGGTACTCAAGCCGTCCGAGCACGCATCGGCATCGACACTGGAACTGGCCCGGCTGCTGCAGCTGGGCGGCCTGCCGCCCGGTGTCGTGAACGTGGTCACCGGTTTCGGCCAAGGCGTGGGTACGGCGCTGGTGAACCATCCCGGCGTGGCCAAGATCACGTTCACCGGCTCCGACGCCAGCGGCAAACTCATCGCCGCCGCAGCCGCTCTGAGCCTCAAGCGGGTGACACTGGAGCTCGGCGGCAAGTCGCCGCAACTCGTGTTCGACGATGCGGACATGGACACCGCCGTCCACGGCGTGCTGGCCGGCATCTTCATGGGACTGGGGCAGTCCTGCATTGCCGGCTCGCGGCTGCTGGTGCAGGACGCCATCCATGACCGTTTCGTGGAACGCCTTGTGGCGGGAATGCAGGGGGTGCGCATCGGCGACCCGTTTGACCCGCGCAGCCAGCTCGGGCCGATTGCCAACCAGCCGCAATTCGAGAAGGTGCTTGCATTCATCGCACAGGCGCGCCGCGACGGCGCCACCTGCGTGCTGGGCGGGAAGGCAGCACACCCGGTGAACTGCCCGGCCGGCTGGTACATCGAGCCCACCATCTTCACCAACGTCACACCGGACATGCAGCTCTACCGCGAGGAGGTGTTCGGCCCGGTGCTGGCTGTCACCCGCTTTCGCGACGAGGAAGAGGCGGTGCAGATGGCCAATGACACCTGTTTCGGCCTGGCCGCCGGTATCTGGACCACCGACATGGCACGCAGCGTGCGCCTGTCGCAGCGCATCGCCGCCGGTACCGTCTACGTCAACACCTATCGCAGCGTGAGCACGTTATCGCCAGTGGGCGGCTACAAGCACAGTGGCTACGGGCGCGAGAACGGGATCGAGGCGATCCGCGAGTTCCTGCAGGTCAAGAGCGTCTGGATGGGCCTGACGCCGGTTCCCAATCCGTTTCCCCAGGACAGGAAGTGAACGACATGACCCTACCTGCCCCCGACAATGTGGTGCGCGGCGCCGACATCATCGCGGCCATCAAGCGCAGCGGCATCTCGACCGTGGTGGCGCTGCCCGACATCGTGACCAGCGACA
>CAZADK010000811.1:0-1893 GCA_964483855.1 uncultured Rhodoferax sp. | reverse complement strand
GCGCAGGACACGCCCGACCCGCGTCACCCGGTCGTCCTGGGCAGTCGCCCAGCGCGGCTGGCCGTCGATCTCGGCATCGGTGCGCATGCTGCGAAACTTGATGACGTTGAACAGCCGGCCATTGAGCCCGACCCGCTCTTGCAGGTACAAGATGGGGCCACCGCTTTCAAGCAGGATGAAGATCGCGGCCAGCAGCATGACAGGCGAGGCGAGGATGATCAGGATGCTGGCAAAGACGATGTCGAACAGGCGTTTGACCACCGTGCGAACCCAGCCCTGGCTGAAGCCGTCGCCAAAGATCAGCCAGCCGGCCGAGACCGAATCCAGCCGGATCTGGCCCAGCGTCTTCTCGAAATGGGTTGCCATGTCGACCACCCGCACGCCTTGCAGCTTGCAGTCGAGCAGCTCGCGCAGCGGCATGCTGCCGCCCCGGCGCTCGGCCAGCGCAACCACGATTTCGTCGACCTGCTGCTCCATCACAATATCGGTCAGGGAGGTATTGGGCGACAGGATGCCCCAGGCCGACACCTCGGCCACCGCCTCGTTCGGGCTGGCGTAATACCCGACCAGGTCGACATGCGGGTCGGACTTCTGCAGCGTGCGTCCGACGAGTTTGGCCCGGGTGCCAGTGCCGAACACCAGCACCCGCTGGCGCATCATCGACTGCGCATTCGAGTGGCCTACATGCACGCGATGGATCAGCATCAGCAACACGCCGCCGATCACGGACAGCGCGACGAAATCCTGGTCTTCCAGGCCCAGCGGAAGCACACGCAGGATGACATAGGCCAGCGGCAGGATCAGGCACAACGACAACACGGCGCGGGCGCGCGACTGCGCCTCGGTCCGGTTATGCACCCGCTGGTAGAAACCCAGCGCAGCGTTGATCGTCAACGCTGCAACAGCCAGCACAACCGCCGAGGGCATGGCAGTGCCCGCAGCACGGGCCACGTCCGGCATGTGCCATCCGGTTGCCAGCAAGACCGTTCCCAGGATCAACCCGAAGTCGAGCAGCAATTGCAGCACTGTCCGCTTATGGATGTAGTGGTTGAATATCTTGATCATGCTCGCGCCCCTAGTTGCGGATGTTCCACGATTGCACTTCCAGCAACGACTGGGGCTGTCACCGTTGCCACCACCATTTAACCGAACGCCGATACTACACGGCAAAACCGTCCGCCGGCTGACTACAGCCGTGGGCGCTGGGCGCCGCAGGTCTGGAGGCTGCAAGGACCACGTTGCGACCAGGGGTTGGCCCGCGCAAAGGCAGTTGCAGCGCCAGTCGGCAATGCGCGAGTTATACCAGCACCTCGGTGCAGGGCGCGTGCCCCAGGAAGGCCTGGGGACTGGCGCTGGCACCATACGCACCGGACTGATAGACCACGACGAGATCGCCGACCCGCGCTGGCGGCAGCGCCATGCGGTCGGCCAGCAGATCGAGCGGGGTGCACAACGGACCAACCACCGACACCGTCTCGACAGGGCCCGCATCGACCCGGTTGCCGATCGTGACCGGGTAGTTCTTGCGCACCACCTGGCCGAAATTGCCGGATGCCGACAAATGGTGGTTGAGGCCGCCATCGGTGACCAGGAACACCTGGCCACGCGAGACCTTGCGGTCGACGATACGGGTCACGTAGATGCCGGCTTCAGCGACCATGTAGCGCCCTAATTCGATGACGAAACTGACCTGCGGCATCTCGGCGCCTGCCCGCTCGAGCAATTGCGCCAGGTTATCACCGATCGAAGCCAGGTCGAGCCGCTGCTCGCCCGGGAAATACGGTACGCCGAAGCCGCCGCCCAGATTCAGGAAGCGGATCGGCGCCGGCGCATCGGCGGCCAGACGCAGCGCCGGCGCCGATCCGCTTCCTGAATCTGGGCGGCGGCTTCGGC
>CAZADK010000810.1:0-1895 GCA_964483855.1 uncultured Rhodoferax sp. | reverse complement strand
GAGGGAGCGGCTGGAGGAAATAGCCAGCATCATTAACGTCGTGGCGCAGGCCTTCGATGGCGATGCTGAAAAAACCGCGGTTTGGTTTCGTGCCCGCAATCCCCTGCTCGGTGACGTATCGCCACGCGACATGATCCGCTTGGGACGTTATGAGCGCCTGCGCAAGTTCATCATCAATGCAATGATCGAACGTCTCGCAAAGCCGACGCTTGCGGGTGTTGAGGAACAGGCACACTGAGACACTTTTTCCGTGGCCAAAAACAACAACAAGGGCGGCCCACCCAAACGGATTACCAGACCAAGCAAACCCCTGGGCTCCCGCAGCTCGAGCGTTTTGCCGAAAGGCCGCTGAACCACTGGAATGCAGTATCCAGGGACCTCGACGAACTCTACGCGGTCCTGTTTTTTGGCCTGCAGCCCGAACAACGCAGGTTGCGCAAGGAGCTGATCATGGCCCTGCAGGGTGTCAACCCGTTGAGGCAGGAGCTGTCCCAATGGGTGAGGATCATCACATACCAATACAGCTTGGAGCCCCTTTCGTGTGCAGGCAGCCTGCGGGACGTGGGCGGTCGATTCAACGCAGGGTCTGAACTCGATACCGGTACTCTGACCGCATGGCCCGCCCTGTATGTCGCGGAGGATCTTCAAACCGCATTTCGCGAGAAATTTCAACTGGCGCAGACCGGGAGCGTGGATGGCTTGACGCCACAAGAACTTGCCCTTGAACATGGAGTCAGCCACGGCACCGTCTTCGTGCAAGGCCGTCTGCACAGTGTCTTTGACATGACGACCTCCCGTACCCTGGACGCAGTCGCGCGAGTCCTGCGGCGCATCAAGATGCCATCGCGCGCCACGCAAATAAAGAGAAAACTGGTGATCCCAAGCACCGCCTTGACCATGATTCAGGGCGGCAGCCAGCTCCATGACGCTGCACTGAAACACAACTGGCGCTTGCTGCCGGTTCAGTTTGGGCTGCCTGCGCCCAGCCAGACGCTCGCCGAGCTGATTCGCGCCGCGGGATTTGAGGCCATACTGTATCGGTCGACCAAAGGCAGCGGCAAATGCCTGGCGGTAGTCCCGGATTTGCTGGCCTCGGTTCCTTCATTGAACTCGTGGATGCCCCACCGTCGGGTCAGACTCATGTGCGCCTGGACGTGGGCGGTTGGCGGGCGCGGCGCTGGATGTGTTCGACCCCGAGCCACTGCCTGCCGACCATCCCCTGCGCACATTGCCCAATGTCATAGTGGCCCCACATATCGCCTCCGTCAGCCCGACGGCCCGGCGTGCATTGCGCGAAGGCGCGGCGCGCCGCGCGATTGCGGCGGTGCGTGGCGAGTTGCCCCCCAATGTGGTCAATGGCGTCACGGTCGCACGCAGCGTGGGCTGAGACTCACGGCCAATAGCGGCGAGGCGGCACAATCACCTGTCTCCAATATTAGGGGCCCCAGTGATGAAGCAGAAGAAGAAGCAGCAGCAGCCAGCCACCCCCAGCACCACCGACAGTGACCTCAATGAAGCGGCGCAGCAGGAGCTTGCCCTGCTCGCGCTGCAGCCGGCGACCCTGCTGCGTGAGCAAGGTCCTTTGTACCGGCAACTGACGAACTGCCTGCGCGCGCCGATCGAGAGTGGTGTACTCGCGCCCGGTCACCCGCTGCCGCGCGAGGCCGACCTTGCCACGCGATTTGGTGTGAGCCTGATCACCGTGCGTCAGGCGCTACGCGACCTGGAAGGCGAGGGATTGATCAAAAAGCGCACGGCCAAACCCGCAGTGGTTGCCACTCCCCAGCCGCGCAGCAAGGCGCTGGAGTTTCAGAGCCTTTCGGCGATTGCCGCGTCCACACTGGACCGGCGCCTGGTGATCAAGAGTTACCGAAAGGAGCGCTCCGCGTTGGCTT
>CAZADK010000809.1:0-1902 GCA_964483855.1 uncultured Rhodoferax sp. | reverse complement strand
CGTCCTCGAACGCGATGCGCCGGCCGAATTCGAACGCCGACAGGCACACGCCCGACGGCCCGCCGACCTGCACCGCCTGGGTGTCGCGCGCGCCGCAGTCTTCCAGGATACGGCCGATGCGGGTGCCGAACGGATATTCGTACAAACCGGGGCGTTCACAGTCGCCGCTGACAGAATGGATCTTGGTGCCGCTGGACTGCGGCGTGCCGATGCGCGACCACCACTCGCCGCCTCCCAGCACGACCCGAGCCGCGGCGCAGAAGGTCTCGACGTTGTTGACCGTGGTCGGATGGCCCAGATAGCCGTGCTCGACCGGAAACGGCGGCCGGATGCGGGGTGTGCCGCGTTTGCCCTCAAGCGACTCGATCAGTGCCGATTCCTCGCCGCAGACGTAGGCCCCGGCGCCGACATGGATGTCGATGTCGAATTCGAAACCGTCGTGTCCCAGGATGGCAGGTCCCAGCAGATGGTCACGTCGGCGCCGCTCCAGCTCCGCCTGCAGGGGTTCCAGCAGGTAGCGGTATTCGCCGCGCAGATAGACCAGCCCATGGCGGGCCCCGATGGCCAATGCGGCGATGGTCATACCCTCGAACACGTCGTCGGCATGGCGCGTCAGCAACACCCGGTCCTTGAAAGTGCCCGGTTCTCCTTCGTCGGCATTGCACACGACATACCGCTGTGCGCCGGGCGCATCGCGGCACAAGGTCCATTTGCGGCCGGTCGCGAAGCCCGCGCCGCCGCGTCCGCGCAGGCGGGAGGCGACGATTTCGTCCAGCGTGGCCTGTGCACCGCGCTGCAGTGCGGCTTGTATCGCCGCTCCGCGCGCCAGTGGCAGGCCGAGCAACACGTCGGCGCGGCGGATGTTGTCTTCCACCGTGAACCAGTGCGCCGGCCACTGCGCCATCGGCACTTGGCGTTGCACCAACTGCGCCAGTTCCGCCACGCGTGCAACGTCCAGCCCGGTGACGACCTGGTGGTGGTTGACCAGCAGTGCAGGGCCCTGGTCGCACAGGCCGGTACACGAGCAGGTATCGACGCTGACCAGGCCATCGTCGCGCATGCGCCCGGGCTCGACACCCAGTCGCGCACACAGGTCGGCCATCAAGGCCTCGCTGCCCAGCATGCGGTCGGTGATGTTGTCGCTGAACAGAATATGGGTGCGGCCGACCGGCTGGGTGTGGAAGAAGCGGTAAAAACCTGCCACACCCTCGACATCTGCCAGGTCCAGTTGCAGCGCCCGGGCGATCCGTACCAGCGTCGCGCGCGGCAACCAGCCCTCCAGGGCCTGTGCCTCGCGCAGCAGTTGCACCAGTGCGTGCGGGTCCTGGCCATGGCGCGCGATCAGCTGGTCGATTGGGGCGGTGGGGCTGTTCATTCGTTGGGCGTGTGCCGCGAGTCTGGTGAGTGCATAAGGTCTTTCGCAGTCATTGCATCAGTTTGACCGCCGGACCGCAATGGGGCTTGACACAAATCAATATCCGACCGTACGGTCCGTATACATTGATATGCATCGTGCATGACCGCCCAGCTGACCTGGAGGGTCCATGGCCATCGGGTTGCACGATCGGGCGCAACCCGCTTCATCCCATGACAAGGAGTTGACCATGAACAGCAACGTTGGCGGCATCGACCGCATCGTCCGTATCGCCATCGGCCTGATCCTGATCGGCCTGACGCTGACCGGCACTATCGGAGTCTGGGGCTGGCTGGGCATCGTGCCGCTGGCCACCGGTGCCATCGGATGGTGCCCGCCTTACGCCATGTTCGGCTTCAACACCTGCGCCATGAAGAAGAAGGCCTGATACCTCGGCCTGGTTGCGCGCAGCGGCGTCAACCGGCTTGGGTGCCGCTCACGCTCATGAGAAACAGAATCGTGTGTCGTTGATTTAATTGAACCTGGTC
>CAZADK010000808.1:0-1904 GCA_964483855.1 uncultured Rhodoferax sp. | reverse complement strand
GCCGAAAGCTGATCGCGCGCCGCCTGACCGAGTCCAAACAACAGGCGCCGCATTTTTACGCCCGCATCGACTGCTGTGTGGACCCGCTGCTGGCGTTGCGGGCGAGCGCGCAACCGCGCCTGGATGCGCAAGGTCTGAAGCCGACTTTGAACGATTTCGTGATCTGGGCTGCGGCCCGGGCCTTGCGGGACGTGCCCGAGGTGAACGTGTCGTTCACCGATGCGGCGATCCGGAGTTACCAGCAGGTGCACATCGCCGTCGCCGTCGCGGTAGAGCAGGGCCTGGTCACTCCCGTCATCGCGGATGCGGATGGCAAGAGTGTGGTCCGGATTGCGCGCGAAATGCGCGAGCTGGTCGAACAGGCCCGTGCCGGCTCACTGCCGGCGGGGGCCAGCGCCGGCGGCACATTTTCAGTCTCCAATCTGGGCGCGCTGGGTGTGCGCGAATTCACCGCAATAATCAATCCACCCCAGGCGGCCATCCTGGCGGTTGGAGCGGCACAGCCCAGGGCGGTGGTGGCGCATGGCCAGTTGGCCGTGGCGACGATGATGACGGTCAGCCTGTCAGCGGACCACCGCGCCATTGATGGCGCGGTTGCGGCGCGCTGGCTCGCCGCTTTCCAACGGCGTCTGGAAACCCCGCAGGAGCAAGACCTGTGGTGACCGTGCACGGGATCCGTGCTGCGCGGTATGCATTGACGCGAGAGATTTGTCTGCGTAGCATTCCTTCACACGGACGTGCGCTGCATTGGGTATACAACAACTAGAAGTCAGTCGATTTTTTCACTTGTCATTCAACTAACCAGGAGACAGCATCATGCGATTCAAGCACCTAGTTTCAAGCCTGTTGACAGTCGTCGCACTGTCGCTTTCCGGCGGCGTGGCGGCCCAGACCGTACTCAAGTTCTCGATCGGTGCGCCTGATAGCCAAGGAGGCGAAATCCTTGGCATGAAGGCGCTCAAGGAGTACGTCGAGTTCAAGAGCGACGGAAAAATCCAGATCCGGCTTTTCTTCAACACCTTCGGCGGGTCGCTGCAGGTCACCGAACAGGTCAAGAACGGCACGCTGGAAATGGCGCTGACCGACGACTCGGTGCTCGGCAGTTTCCACAAGCCGATGCAGATCTTCCAGATCCCCTATCTTTTCCCTTCGTCCCCGATCGCATGGGAGTTCATGAAGAGCCCCTTTGTGCGCGAACTCAACGAGGACATGCGCAAGGCGACCGGTATTCGCACGCTGGCGATCTCCGAGAATGGTTTTCGCAACCTGACCAACAACCAGCGCGAAATCAAGACGCCGGATGACATGAAAGGCATGAAGATGCGCACCATGCAGTCGCAGGTCTATGTGAATTTCATGAAATCCATGGGTGCTGCCGCCACTCCGATCGCTTTTCCCGAGTTGATCACCTCGCTCAAGCAGGGTGTGGTGGACGGCCAGGAGAACGCCGCGTCGACGATCTGGGATGGAAAGCTGTTCGAGGTGCAGAAGTTCATGTCGGTCAATGAACACATCTACGGCATGCACTTCATCATCATCAACGACAAGGTGTTCCAGGGCCTCACACCGGACCTGCAGAAGATCCTGATGGACGGCGCCGCGGTGCATGCCGAGACGGCAAATTCACGCAAGGCCATGGACAGCATGCAGGCGATCCAGAAGATCCGTGCGGCCGGCACCAAGGTGTATGTCAACACTCCGACCGAAAAGGAAGCCTTCCGCAAGCAGACACAGGAACCGGTGATCGAGTTCGTCGCCTCCCAGACCGGACGCCCCATCGTCGACAAGCTGCTCGAAGCGGTGCGTGAGACCACCCGGCGCTCCTACGCCAACTGATCCGCCTGCTCTTCGAAACCGGGCGCGCGCAGGCTTTGTCGCCTGCGCCGCCCGCCTGTGGGATGGTT
>CAZADK010000807.1:0-1912 GCA_964483855.1 uncultured Rhodoferax sp. | reverse complement strand
TCGACGTCTGCCCGACCGGCGCCTCGTTCAAACGCGCCGACGGCATCGTGCTGGTGGACAAGCACAGTTGCATCGGTTGCCGCTGCTGCGTCATGGCCTGCCCCTACAAGGCGCGCTCCTTCGTGCATGAGCCGCTGGACGGGCAGAAGCCGGACGTGCCGCGCGGCAAGGGAACGGTTGAAGGATGCACCTTGTGCGTGCACAAGGTGGACCGGGGCGAATCGCCCGCCTGCGTCAGCGCCTGTGCCAGTGCCGGCCACAACGCCATGCTGTTCGGCGACCTGAACGACCCGGACAGCACGATCGCACGGCGCGTAGCCAGCCTCACGGCGCGTCAGGTGCGTGAAGACCTCAACCTGGACACCGGCGTGCGCTACGTCGGAATCTGAACTGCCAGCACACCAGGACGCCCGCATGAAGACCCGCCTGCAAGCATTACCCGCCAGCCGTGGCGCCAGCGCGCTGCTGGCCGCACTGCTGCTGGTGCTGGCGGCAGCGGCCGGCGCGTTCTGGACCATGGAACACCACGGCCATGTCGTCACCGGCATGGACAACCAGATCGTCTGGGGCCTGCCCCATGTGTTCGCGGTCTTCCTGGTGGTCGCGGCCTCGGGCGCGCTGAATGTCGCATCGATGGCTTCGGTCTTCGGCAAGACGGAATTCAAGCCATTGGCACCCTTGTCCGGCTTGCTGGCAATCGCCCTGCTGGTCGGCGGCCTGGCAGTGCTGCTGCTGGATCTGGGCCGCCCGGACCGACTCATCGTGGCAA
The DNA here is from genome assembly GCA_964483855.1 of uncultured Rhodoferax sp. Lineage (GTDB taxonomy): Bacteria > Pseudomonadota > Gammaproteobacteria > Burkholderiales > Burkholderiaceae_C > CAISIP01. The sequence goes on along the minus strand of CAZADK010000807.1, from coordinate 1,143 downwards.
TGACCCATTTCAACTTCAAGTCGATCTTCGCCTGGAACATCTTCCTGTACACCGGCTTCATGGCCATCGTCGCCACCTACCTGTGGACCATGCTGGAACACGGCATGGGTCGCTACACGGCTGCAGTGGGCCTGGGCGCCTTCATCTGGCGCATCCTGCTGACCACCGGCACCGGTTCGATCTTCGGCTTCCTGGTGGCACGCCAGGCCTATGACTCGGCGCTGCTGGCGCCGTTGTTCATCGCGCTGTCGCTGAGTTACGGGCTGGCGGTGTTCCTGCTGGTGCTGCTGGCGGCCTGCCATGGCGCCGCGCGGCCGCTGGGTGAGGTACTGCTGGCCAGGCTGGCGCGTCTGCAGATCATCTTCATCGCGGCCGGCCTGTATTTCGTGCTGGTCTACCACCTGACCAACCTGTATTTCACCAAGCACCACGGCTTCGAGCGTTTTCTGCTACTCGAGGGTGGCATCCACACCGCGCTGTTCTGGATCGGCCAGGTCGTACTGGGCGGCTTGCTGCCGCTGGCGCTGCTGCGCCACCCGGCAATCGGGCAGTTGCGCCGGCGCATCGCCACGTCGGCCGCGCTGGTGATCGGCGGTGGCCTGGCGCAGATGTACGTGACCATCGTCGGCGGACAGGCCTTCCCACTCGTGTTGTTCCCGGGACGCCAGATCAGCAGCAGCTTTCGCGACGGGATCGTCAACCCCTACCAGCCCAGCCTGCCGGAATGGCTGCTCGGACTCGGCGGGCTGGCCCTGGCCGCGCTGATCGTCCTGCTCGCATTGCGCCTGTTGCCGCTGCTGCCGCAGCGGCTCGACGATGCCGTCATGCAGCCTGAGCCATCCGAGCCCATCGGAGCGAAGGCATGACAATGGCGCGCTTCCTGGTCTCGGCCGCACACAAGTCTTCCGGCAAGACCACGGTCGCACTGGGCCTGTGCGCCGCCCTGCGCGCGCAGGGCCTGGCGGTACAGCCGTTCAAGAAGGGGCCGGACTACATCGACCCGATGTGGCTGACCCGGGCCAGCGGACGCGCCTGCTACAACCTCGACCCCTTCCTGATGACGGAGCAGCAGATCCGCGACTGCTTCACGCGACAAGCGTCCGGCGCCGACATCAGCATCGTCGAAGGCAACAAGGGCCTGTA
>CAZADK010000806.1:0-1917 GCA_964483855.1 uncultured Rhodoferax sp. | reverse complement strand
ACACAGAAGCGGATCACGCCCATGCACCAGGCGATATCTGAGCGGCAGTGCACCCGCGGCGACTACGACGGCCAGGCGATTTCACCGGCCGAGCTGCGTCAGCTGGCGCAGGCAGGGTCCGGCGCGGGCGTCAGCGTGCGGCTGTTGACTGCGCGCCCGGCCATCGAGGGCGTGGTGGAGTACGTTGTCGCAGGTACCACGGCGCAGATGCACAACGCCGCGTTTGTCGAGGAACTCAAGGCCTGGATCCGCTTCAGCGCCGACGAAGCACTTCGCACCGGCGACGGCCTGTTCGCTGGCACCACGGGCAACCCCGCCCTGCCCCGGTGGCTGGGCAGCCGGATGATGGGTCTGTTCTTCACACCCAAGTCCGAGAACGAACGCTACGCGCGGCAGATCCGAAACTCGGCCGGCATCGCGGTGTTCGTGTCCGAGCGCAATGACAAGGCACACTGGGTCGAAACAGGTCGCTGTTATGAGCGATTCGCGCTGCAGGCCACTGCGTTGGGCATCCGCAATGCGTTCTTGAACCAGCCGATCGAGGTGGGTGCGATCCGGCCGCAGTTTGCGGCGTGGCTGGGTCTGAAACCCGGCGAACGCCCTGATCTGGTAGTGCGCTTCGGGCGTGGCCCCGCGATGCCGCTGTCCATGCGGCGGCCGGTTCTGGCCGTGCTGGTCTGACGGCGCGCACAGTAGACAAGCAAAGTCATGCGATGAACTGGATGGGATGGACGGTTCTGGGCATTGGCCTCCTCGTCGCCGCCGCTGCGGGCCTGGTCGCCTTCGGCCGCGCGCGCTGGGCCGGCGCAAGCCATTCGCAGATGGCGCTGCTCGAAGCCGCCCGCCTGCCGTCGCCTGCCGGTCGCTACGACGCACGCGAGATCGCCAGTCTGCCTGCGCCAGTGCAGCGCTACTTCCGCGCAGTGCTGAAGGACGGGCAGCCACTTATTGCTGCCGCCAGGTTCGAGCTCGCCGGCACGATCAACCTGTCGGACCTGTCGTCCAGCACCGCGCAGTGGAAACCCTTCACCTCGACGCAGCGGGCTGTCACCCACCGCCCGGGCTTCCTGTGGAATGGCCGGGTGGCGATGCTGCCGGGCCTGGCCGTCCACGTCCACGACAGCTATATCGCCGGAGTGGGCACGCTGCACGCGGCGATGCTAGGCCTGTTCACGATGGCTGAGGTGCGGGGGGGCCGCGAGGCGGCGCGGGGCGAACTGATGCGCTATTTCGCCGAGATGGCGTGGTACCCGACCGCCCTGCTGCCCAGCCAGGGTGTGCGCTGGGAGGCGGTGGACGATCATGCAGCGAATGCCACCCTGGTCGACGGCCCGGTCAGCCTGACCTTGCTGTTCCGATTCGATGAAGCCGGGCTGATCACATCGGTGCATGCCGACGCGCGTGGCGCCAGCGTGGGCAAAGACGGCGTTGTGGCCATGCTGCCCTGGGAATGCGGTGTTGGCAACTACCAGCGGCGCGACGGGATGATGGTGCCGACCCGTGGCGAGGCCGCCTGGATGCAGCCTGAAGGACGCAAGCCGTACTTCATCGGAAACCTCACCTCTTTGGTCTACGAGTTCGCACCGTGAACCCACTACTGGATGGGTCGGCGCAATGATCTGGCTCCATGCAGTGCAGTGCGCAGCGCCACTGGTCTTGATCGGCTGGTTGCCGTGGGCGCCTGTGTGCAGCCCTAGGGCGCGCGCGTGCTGGCACCGTGCCGCCGGACAGGTGGTCATCGCACCTGGTCCTGGACATGGGGGTTGCTCGGGGTCGCGCTGAAGGGGGACTCACCCGTTGCGGCCACCGCCGCGCCAGCGCCGGCACTCCCATTCATCGCAGTTGTGCCGCCACGGCTTTCGCCTGGGCGTCCAGCGCCAGGCGGCATACCGTGAACACGTGGCGTTGCTCCATCGC
>CAZADK010000805.1:0-1922 GCA_964483855.1 uncultured Rhodoferax sp. | reverse complement strand
ACGCCGCACAGGTCGTCGCCACGGAATGCACCGAGGAAAAAATCATGGGGACGCGCGGCATCCGGCGCCAGCCGCCGCCGCCGCGACCAGTCCAGCGGCTTGTCGGCCTCCTGTTCGGCGCTGGACGCGAGGGCCTCGGGGTGCATGCGCAGACCATGCAGCCGCATCGACTGGTAGGCCGCGGCATCATCTGCGCCCAGCCGGCGGACCAGGCAGGGGCCGCCGGCGTCACGATCAGGGGTGGAGGACATCGGGGAACATCCGCAGCGGCGATACGAACCAGGAACAGGACGCCTGACTGTACCAAGTGGCGGCCACACCCAGGGCCTGGCGCACCGGCGGCGGGCACAATACCGTGCATGCTGATGCAACCGTCCCAAGCCGATGTCCGGCGCTTTTTCTGCGGCGTCTATACCAAGGCCCGCACCGGTCAGACGCTCGACGCGATCGAGACCCTGGCCAGCGGCTGGATCGACGAACACCCCGAGTACCACGCCGACCTGGCCGACCTCGATGCCGCGCTGCGCTCGATGCAGCAGGTCAGCGACAACCGGACAAATCCGTTCCTGCATCTGTCCATGCACCTGTCGATCAGCGAACAGTGCTCGATCGACCAGCCGCGCGGCATCCGCCAGGCCGTGGAACTGCTGACGCACCGTCGCAATTCGCTGCACGTGGCGCATCACGCGGCGATGGACTGCCTGGGAACGATGATCTGGGAGAGCCAGCGCGCAGGACGCGCGCCGGATGGCAATGCCTACATCGCCTGCGTGCAACAAAACGCCACCCGCGACTGACAAGGCGCACGGCGCCAAGCCGCGCCCTGAGAAACCAGGCTGCCGATTACTTGAACTTGGCCTGCGGCACAGTCTGCAGTTCGCCTGGCAGCGAATGCACGTATTTCGCAAGCAACTTGAGTTCCGCGTTGGTGAACTGCTTGGCGATGCCGGCCATCACTGCATTGGAGCGGCCCCAGGTGGCCCGGCCCTCGGTCTTGTAGGACTTGAGCGCCACGAATAAATAATCGGCGTGTTGCCCGGCGATCTTGGGATAAGACGGGTCGATCGGCTTGGAGAAGTTGTCGCCGTGGCAGGACGCGCAGGCACCCTTGGCGAGCAACTCGGCGACCTTGCCGGAGGCAGGAGCCGGTGCAGCAGGCGGCGTTGCCGCACCCTTATTCTTGCCGCTGGCCTCGTAGTAGGCGGAGATGTCGGCGATGTCCTGTTCAGTGAGCCCCTGGGCAATGCCACGCATGGAGGGGTGCTTGCGCTCGCCTTTCTGGTAGGCCAGCAGCGACGCTTCCATGTACTTGGCGCCCTGTCCGGAGATCATCGGGACCTTGTAGACCTCGGGGAAGCTGGCCTGGTAGCCGGCAATGCCATGGCAGCCGATACACATCGCAATCTTGCCTTCGCCCTTCGCGGCGTCGCCCTTGACCTCCTGCGCGTTGGCGGCTGACATCGTCACGGACGCGACAACGAACAAAAGAAGGGACGACAACAACTTATTCATTTTGCGCAGACAATCAAAGATGGGCCGGGGATCACTCTCAACGGCGCAGATTATATCGACCGCTTTCCCTCATCGACCATCGCTTGCGCCGTCGCACCAACTCCACCATGAAATTCCACGGAACCAAGAACTACGTTGCCACCCAGGACCTGATGTTGTCTGTCAACGCCGCCATCACCCTCAGGCGTCCATTGCTGGTCAAGGGCGAACCCGGCACCGGCAAGACCATGCTGGCGGAAGAGGTGGCATCGGCCATGAATCTGCCCCTGCTGCAGTGGCATGTCAAATCCACCACCAAGGCACAGCAGGGCTTGTACGAATACGACGCGGTCAGCCGCTTGCGCGATTCGCAGCTGGGCGACGAAAAGGTCAAGGAGATCCACAATTACATCGTGCGCGGCGTGTTGTGG
>CAZADK010000804.1:0-1924 GCA_964483855.1 uncultured Rhodoferax sp. | reverse complement strand
ACTGGCCCTGCACGCAGGTCTCGACGCAGTCCGAGATCACCTCGCGGCTGACCAGCGAATATTTCATGCCCTCGGTGCCCATGGCCATGCCGTCCGAGATCGTCGGCGTGCCGAAGATCTGCGCGTTGCCGCCAGCCTCCTCGATGCCGGCCACTGCAGCATCGGCGAGTTTTTGCAACCCGCTGTTGCAGGGCGTGATCGTGCTGTGGCCATTGGCAACGCCGATCATCGGCTTGTGGAAGTCCGCCTGCTGGTAACCCATCGCGTAATACATGGAGCGATTGGGGGCACGCAACTTGCCTTCGGTGATGTTCTTGCTGCGGGTGTTGAGTTCGACGGGTTTGGTTGCCATGGATTGCGGGTCTCTCGATCGGGTTGATGGCCTCGGGTTGCCGCGCCCACCAAGGGCTCGGTACCGGGTGCGCCGGTGTCAACCCATAAGTATGCGCGTTGTCATTCAGTTGCTCCAATGTTTATTTGCCTGTTCACTGATCCACGTTGCACCACTGATCCACGTTGCACCCATACGAACGATCGTCCCATCGACCTGCGGTTGTGACGGCAATACATCGCCGTGGCGCAGCAGTGGCATTTCGGGCGCTCGGCCCGAACCCTTCACTGGACGCAGCCACCGCAGACCCAAGGCATCGCGCGCCGTGCACAATGCAGTGCATGCTGATCCATCCTGACATTGATCCCGTTGCGCTGCAACTGGGTCCGATCGCCGTGCACTGGTACGGCCTGACCTATCTGGCTGCCTTCGGGCTGTTCATGCTGCTGGGCCGGCTTCGGCTGCGTCACGAACCGTTCGCATCCCTGGGCGGCGACTCGGGCTGGAACCGCCGGGATGTCGAGGACATTCTGTTCCTGGGGGTGGTCGGGGTCGTGCTCGGCGGGCGGCTGGGATACTGTTTGTTCTACAAGCCCCTGTATTACCTGGCCCATCCGCTGGAGGTGTTCGCGGTCTGGCAAGGTGGCATGAGTTTTCACGGCGGGTTGCTCGGCGTCATCGCTGCCATGGTCTGGTTTGCCCATTCCCGAAACCGGCCGTTCTGGCAGGTGGCGGATTTTGTTGCGCCGTGTGTGCCGACCGGCCTGGCGGCGGGCCGGGTCGGCAATTTCATCAATGGTGAACTGCCGGGGCGGCTGGCCGATCCGGAGCTGCCCTGGGCGATGGTGTTTCGGGGTGCCGGCGACCTGCCGCGCCATCCGTCGCAGGTCTATCAGTTCCTGCTCGAAGGCCTGTTGCTGTTCGTCCTGTTGTGGTTGTACGCCCGCAAGGAACACGCAACCGGGCGCGTGGCTGCAGTTTTCCTCATGGGTTACGGGTTGTTGCGATTTATCGCCGAGTTTTTTCGTGAACCCGATGCGCACCTGGGCCTGTTGTCGCTGGGCATGAGCATGGGCCAGTGGTTGTGCGTGCCCATGGTGCTTGCGGGCGCCGGTTTGTGGTGGTGGGCTGGCGCGCGCGGGGCCCCGGTTGCTGGCGCCGCGGCGATTGCCCGCAAGCGAAGCTGAGGGTCCGCCCGGCCTCGATCACCTGCTCAGCGGCAGGTTGGCTGGGCAAACTCCCTAGAATCGATGGCTCCTCCCGGGACGGCCGTCGTCTCGCTCTGTTTCCTTAACCGTGCATGCAACCGATCACGACCATTGTTGTCCCGGTCCGATTCCTGCTGTTTCGGTGCGACCGCATGCCGGCGCAACCGCCGGCATGCCGTTGGAGTCAACCCGCATGACGCCGTCGAACTGGATTCTGGACCAGGTCAACCGCCTGATCCCGCAGGCAAAGGCCGAGGCGACAGTGGACAACGAAAAGACCGCGTCCGGGCCTGGTCCGGCGCGGTCGCTCCAGGCGCGGCTCGACGGTGTGGTGCGCAAAGGCGACGAGGCCCTGTCGCCCCGTGAACTGCGCCGAATCCTGGGT
>CAZADK010000803.1:0-1928 GCA_964483855.1 uncultured Rhodoferax sp. | reverse complement strand
ACGCGTAAGATCGTCGGCAGCCTGGAGCGTTTCATCGGCATCCTGATCGAGGAGAGTGCCGGCGCTTTGCCGACCTGGCTCGCACCGGTGCAGGTGTCGGTGCTCAATATCACCGATGCGCAGGCCGATTACGCGCGTGATGTGGTCAAAGCGCTGCAAAACCAGGGGGTTAGGGCGCAGATGGACCTCCGTAACGAGAAGATCACGTATAAAATACGCGAGCATTCATTGCAAAAGCTGCCCTACATCCTTGTCGTGGGCGACAAGGAAAAGGCGGCTGGTGCCGTTGCAGTGCGAGCCCGGGGCAATATTGACCTCGGAGTGATGTCTCAGCAAGCGTTCCTGGAAAAGATCGCCGCCGACAACACCCACTGAACTGCCGTGGTTCACCACGGCGGCCTTCGGTGCCGCTCGTGGTGCGTCGGCTGTGGCTGCCTTCGGGCGGCAAATCATTGAAAAGGAATGAACCATCGCTACTGAATATCGTGACCGTCGTCACCGCGAAGAACGCAAACACCGCCTCAACCGGGAGATCATGTCCCCGGAAGTCCGACTCTCTGGCCCCGAAAACGAACCCCTGGGTGTCGTCAGCCTCATGGATGCACTCCGTATGGCTGGGGAACACGACGTCGATCTGGTTGAAATTTCCCCCACGGCGAATCCGCCGGTCTGTCGATTGATGGATTATGGGAAGTTCAAGTACCAGGAACAGAAAAAGGCGGCGGAGGCGAAATCCAAACAGACGGTCATCGAGATCAAGGAGATCAAGTTTCGTCCTGGCACGGACGACGGCGACTACAACATCAAGATGCGCAACATCAAGCGGTTTCTCGCTGATGGCGACAAGTGCAAGATCACGCTGCGTTACCGCGGCCGCGAGATCACGCACCAGGAAATCGGGATGGCGTTGCTCAACCGTATTCGTGCCGAACTGGCTGACACGATCATCGTGGAGCAGTTTCCGAAGTTGGAAGGGCGCCAGATGATCATGATGATCGCTCCGGGCAAGAAGAAGCCCGCCGCAGCCAAGGCTGCGGCCGACGCTCCGGCAACGGCGACCTCGTAAACGGAAACAAGTGATTGCGATCGGCCGGTTTGGTCACCGGTCGGTTGTCAAGTCGGCGAGCCTGAAAACTCTCCGCAACAGTGGCGAACTCAACACTCGCCACACAAGTGGCGAACTCAACACTCGCCACACAAGTGGCTCGGGGCCAACAAGGCTGCAAACTGTTTGCAGACGCCTCACGAGCACAAGCGAAAAAGGAGCATTTCAATGCCCAAGATGAAGACCAAGAGCAGCGCGAAAAAACGTTTCCGCGTTCGTCCCGGTGGCACCGTCAAGCGCGGTCAAGCCTTCAAACGTCACATCCTGACCAAGAAGACCACCAAGAACAAGCGCCATTTGCGGGGTATGACAGCTGTACATGAGACCAACATGGGTCACGTGGCACAGATGTTGCCCGGCTTCGGTATCTGATTCACGACGGACAAGGAGTAACACATGCCTCGCGTCAAACGTGGTGTAACGGCCCGCGCCCGCCACAAAAAAGTTCTCGCCCTTGCAAAAGGTTTCCGTGGTCGCCGCGGTAATGTCTTCCGTGTCGCTAAAGAAGCGGTAATGAAGGCTGGGCAATATGCCTACCGTGACCGTCGCACCAAGAAACGTGTATTCCGCCAGTTGTGGATTGCGCGTATCAACGCTGCTGCCCGTCAGTGCGGCATGACCTACAGCCAGTTCGCCAATGGCATCAAGAAGGCTGGTATTGAGATCGACCGTAAGGTTTTGTCCGATATCGCGATTCATGACATGGCAGCGTTTGCTGGCATCGTGGAGCAAGTTAAGGCCAAGCTGGCTGCTTGATTCCCGGCAAAGCGCTATTTCTTTAGTAGCGCCTCGCGCAACAGAAACAAGGGCTAGAGCTTGAAAG
>CAZADK010000802.1:0-1930 GCA_964483855.1 uncultured Rhodoferax sp. | reverse complement strand
CTGCTGGACCGTCTCTTCTCGCAGCCGGAATTCGTCATCCGCCGCGGGACTGTCGTCTGGACCGATGAAATGCGCGCCATGCCGCCACTGGCATTGCAGTCGGTGGACATGGTGTTGCGCAACCGCGGACGCTTGCACGAGGTGCGGCTGGACGCAACCCCGCCGCAGGACTGGGGCGACCGTTTCCAGGTCAAGGCGCGTTTCGAGCAACCTTTCCTGGCGCTGGACAACGGGCGCTGGAAGGAGTGGTCGGGCCAGGCCTATGCCGAGTTTGCGCGTATCGACGTTGCGCGGCTCAAGCAGTATGCGGATCCGGGTGTCGACATCGACCAGGGCCATGGCGCAGTCCGCGCGTGGGTCGACATCGCGCGCGGCCGGGTGACCGCAGCCACCGCCGACCTGGTGCTGGCCCAGGTGGCCGTGCGGCTGGATCCAGCCTTGCTGCCCTTGCAACTGGCGACCGTGTCGGGACGCTTGAGCAGCCGCTTCGGCGCCGACGCGCGGGATTTCGCTACCCAGAAACTGGCTTTCGAGACGCAAGACGGTATCCGCTGGGCTGGCGGCAACCTGAGCCTGAAGCAGAAACTGGCAACCGCCAACCGGCCGGCCTCCGGCGAGTTGCAGGCCGATCGGCTGGATCTGAGTGCATTGGCGCAGATCGCCGGCCGGCTTCCACTGGATGCCCAGGTGCACAAGGCGCTGACACGGCATCGTCCGACCGGCCTGGTCGAGACCATCCGCCTGCAGTGGCAGCAAGGTGGCGCGGGGCCGGCCGCCACCTACCAGGCTGACGGACGGGTTCAAGCGTTGTCGCTGCAGTCGATCCCGGATACCAGCGGCGCGCCGGCGGGCTCGACCGAGTCGATCGGCATTCCGGGGGTGCGAGGCCTGGACGTGGCGTTTTCATTGAACCAGTCCGGTGGCAAGGCGAGCCTGCAGATGCGCGATGGCAGCATCGACCTGCCGGGAATTTTCGAACAGACCCAGGTGCCGTTCCAGCGCCTGGCCGGTGACCTGAGCTGGCAGCTGCGTGGCGACGCCGTGCGGGTGCAACTGCCGCGGCTGCAGTTTGGCAATGAGGACACCGAGGGAGAAATGCGGCTGCAATGGCAGACCAGTGACCCGGCCCGTTCCCTCGGGCGTTCGCGTTTCCCCGGATTGCTCGACATGCAGGGAAAACTGACCCGGGCCAACGGGACACGCGTGCACCGGTACCTGCCGTTGGTCATGGGCCCGCAGGCCAGGCACTTCGTGCGCGACGCGGTGCAGGCGGGCGCCGCGGCCGATGTGCGCTTCAAGGTCAAGGGCGACCTGTGGGATGTGCCTTTCGCCGATGCGAGCCAGGGGGAGTTCCAGATATCGGCGCAGATCAGCGGCGCCACGCTGGCCTATGTACCGCGCTCCCTGCAATCGGCCGACAGCCGTCCGTGGCCGGCAGCGACACGCCTGTCAGGCGAACTGGTCATTGATCGCCAGAGTCTGCAGGTCCGGGATGCACGTGCCAGTGTGGCCGGGTTGCCCACGCTGCAGGTTACCCGGGCCGATGCCGTCATCGCCGACCTGGCGCGCGGCGTGGTATCGGTCAGTCTCGAGGCGCGTGGCCCACTGCCGGAATTGCTGGGTTTTGCGAACAACTCCCCGGTCGGCGAGCTGACCGACCAGGCGCTGTCACGTATCACTGGCACCGGCCCGGCCGAGTTGCGGCTCAAGCTGGACGTGCCGCTCGACGATGTCGCGCGGACCCGGGTGCAGGGAAACGTCCTGCTGCAGGGAAACGATGTGCAGGTCGCCCCGGACCTGCCCAGCCTGGGGCGGGCGCGTGGCACGGTGGCTGTCACCGAGAGCGGCTTCAGCGTCGCCGGTGTGCAGGCTCGCATGCTCGGAGGCGATGTGCGCATCGACGGCGGATCGCAGGCTGCCGCCACCCCCC
>CAZADK010000801.1:0-1933 GCA_964483855.1 uncultured Rhodoferax sp. | reverse complement strand
TGTGGTTCCGGGAGTACCCCATCCCGCTCGACAAAGTGCTGGCGGACATGGCCAGATGGGCCGTGCCGACCGGTTGGCGCTTTAGCTGTCGGAGCGACCGCGTTTGCCGCGCCGCCAGATCGACTTGACCAAGGCGACCGTGCACATCACCGATGCCGCCCCCCCCAGCGCGAGCGGAATGAGCGAACCGCTGACGGAGGTCAGCCAGGCGCCGACGAAGGTGCAACCCAGGCCGACAAAATAGAGGCGCAATGGCGGGCCGTGATGCATAGGTTGCTTTCTCTTGGGTTTAGCCGATTAAGTTTGCCCAGTTTGCCAAGAAGCGGTCCGGCCGATGCGCGAAAGTGCGAGGTGATCGTCTGGCAGATCAATAACTTGCCGCCTGGCAAACAGCCGATAGCAACAGGCGGCGGCGTCTGGTTCCGTGGCCATTCGGATCGGTTCATGCTCCGCAAGGTGGCTTCGCGACGGGGCGATTCGCGGCGCGTTTCCGCGCCCAATGTCTTGGGGTAAATTTGACCTCCCATAAGGATCGCCCCTTGCTTCGGTAGTCCCGGCCGAATCAAGGTCCCGCCGCCGCCTCGTTGCCGCGCTGTGTGCCATGTCGTGGGGCGCCATAGCCCTATCGCCGCCTGCGCTGGCTGCGGACCAGTCGGCTGGGCCTGCCGTCAAACATGGCCAGGACCGTGATGGGCGAACCATCCACCGGCATTTGGCGCAACGCAACACGACCGTTGTCCTGTTGGTGCCGGTCGTTCGCCAGGAGATGGCGCTGCATTACGTACCCGGTGCCGGGCGCTCCCTGAGTCAAGGTGCCGACATGCCGGGCTTTTCCAATCTGGGCGCCTTTTCCGCGTGGTTCAGGCGTCACCATGCTTGCCCAGCCAGTCGCTGGCGCCGCCAGCAGGGTGCACCGCGGCCCGTGCCCCAGCGGGGTTCTCCGCCTCTACACTGAACGGTCATTGGGCAATCGCCCTACTTCAACCGGAAGAGGTTTGCGCCCACACACATGGAAGCTCTGTTCATTTCGACCGGGGTGGTCGCGCTGGCGGAGATCGGCGACAAGACGCAGCTACTGGCGTTTATCCTTGCGGCGCGTTTCAAGAGACCGCTGCCAATCATTGCGGGCATTCTGTGCGCGACCATCGTGAACCACGGTCTGGCCGGCGCGCTGGGGGCGTGGATCACCGCTACTGTGAGCCCGGGTGTATTGCGCTGGGTGCTGGGCGTGTCGTTCATCGGCATGGCAATCTGGACCATGATCCCGGACAAGATCGAGGAAGAGGAGGCACAGTCCGCGCGTCGCTACGGCGTATTCGGCGCGACGTTGATCACGTTCTTTTTCGCCGAGATGGGCGACAAGACCCAGATCGCAACCGTGGCGATGGCAGCGCATTTCGCAAGCCCGGTATTGGTCGTCATCGGCACGACGCTGGGCATGTTGTTGGCCGACGTGCCGGCGGTGCTCCTCGGCGACAAGCTGGCCATGGGCAACCTGCTGCCATGCATGTTGTACGGCGCTCCCGGCGCCAACCAGGAGGCGGCCTGCCTGGCGCTCGACCAGTACGACGCCGTCACCAAGGACATACGCGCAACCTACCGGCGACGGCGCGACCTGGTCCACGGCCTGCTCGCGGCGGTGCCGGGTCTGTCGTGCCCCAGCCCGCAGGCCGGCATGTTCATGATGGTCGACGTGCGCGGCACCGGCCTCATGTCGAACGACTTCGCCTGGGGCCTGCTGCGCCATGGTGGCGTTTCCGTGCTCGACGCCCGGGCCTTCGGGCCGTCGGCTGCCGGCCATGTGCGGCTGGGGCTGGTCGTCGACGATGCGCGGCTGGGCGATGCCTGTCGGCGTATCCGATGTTATTGCGCCATGCCGCGCGCCTGATTGCGACCGGCAGTCGCTGATCGTCAGGCCATCCCCACCTGGGCC
>CAZADK010000800.1:0-1946 GCA_964483855.1 uncultured Rhodoferax sp. | reverse complement strand
GGCAGGTCAGCGTCTCGAGCTCGCTCGGACGGCCTTCACGCTTGAAGAAACTGCCCGGGATCTTGCCCGCGGCATAGGCCTTTTCGGTGTAGTCGACGGTCAGCGGGAAGAAGTCCTGACCAGCCTTGGCCTCATTCTTGGCCACGACCGTGGCCAGCACGACCGTGTCGTCGATGTTGACCAGCACAGCGCCGGTGGCCTGGCGGGCGATCTCGCCGGTCTCCATCGTGACCGAATGCGGGCCCCACTGGAACGTCTTGCTGACTTTCTTGAACATGCTCATGTTGTGTTCTCCTGGTTGGTGTGGGAGGTGCAGGCCACCTCACCGGAGCCTGGAGTCAACCTGGCAGAACACGATGCCATTCCAGCGATATTCGGCCAGCTTGCACAAACATCCCTGGAATGACACAGCTTCGCTCTGCCCCTGCTTTGGCTCTGGTGCGGCATGCCGACCATCGCCCAAACCGTGTTGTCTCCCAATCCCCTGCAACAACAAAACGCCTGAGCCAATCATGCAACCCAGGCGCCTGTCATTGCAACTCGGCTTACTTGCGCAAGCCGAGCTTGGCGATCAGATCGGTATAACGAACCGCATCCTTGGACCTGAGGTAGTCCAGCAGCTTGCGGCGGCGGCTCACCATGCGCAACAAACCGCGGCGGCCGTGGTGGTCCTTGGCGTGGGTCTTGAAGTGGGGGGTGAGTTCGTTGATACGGGCGGTCAGCAGTGCGACCTGCACTTCCGGACTGCCGGTATCACCGGGTTGACGGGCGTTGTCGGAGACGACAGTCGCCTTGATACTGGTTGCGATCATTCGAAATTTCCTCTGAAGGAGACGCTGCCGCGATTGGCATGCGCTCCGGGTTGACAACTTGCGCCAGGCGCTGGAACTGCCCCTGACGTGCGCTTGTGCACTGTGCAAAGCCCAGCGAGTATAACCCGGCCTCAATTGCCGACCGACCGGTCAGCGTGCCAGCCAGTTCTGCAGGCGCAGGGCACCCGTCACCAGCCGCTGCGGATCGCGGGAAGCAAAACACCAGCGCAGCCAGCACCCGGCCGGGTCGGTATCGCTCGCGCCAAAGGCCACGCCTGGCGCGAGGCCAATACCCGCTTCCAGCACCAGTTGCTTGGCGGTGGCCAGCGAGTCGCTGGCGCCGGCGAGCCGGAAAAACGCATACATGCCGCCCGGCGGAGGCGCGACATCGACGCCTGGCAACGCCTGCAACAGCGGCACCAGGGTGTCGCGACAGGACTTCAGATGGGCCACGACCCGCGGGGTGACGTCGTCGGCGCGCGCCAGCGCGGTCATCGCGGCGCGTTGCACGAACACCGGCGCACACGAGGTATTGAATTCGATCAGTTTGCCGATGTGCGGTGTCATCGCAGCTGGCATCGCCATCCAGCCCAGGCGCCAGCCGGTCATCAGGAAACTCTTGGAGAAGCTGTGCACCACGACCAGTTTGTCGTCGGGAGCACACACATCCAGGAAGCTGGGCGCACAACCATGCGCGCCCGCCTCGTAGTACAGGCGTTCGTAAACCTCGTCGGCCAGGATCCAGGTGCCGGTGGCGCGGCAATGGTCGGCCATACGCACCTGCTCGTCGCGCGTCAAGGTCCAGCCGGTCGGGTTGTTCGGCGCATTGACGATCAACACCCGGGTCCGGTCCGTCACCGCCTTGAGCAAGGTGTCCATGTCCAGCTTCCAGGCGCCATCGACCGGCTGCAGTGAAACGCAGCGCACCCGCGCGCCCAGGATCTCGGGTTGGGCGATCAGGTTCGGCCATACCGGCGTGACCGCGACGACCTCGTCCCCAGCGTTCACCAGCGCCTGGACCGCGAGCATCAACGCGTTGACGCCGCCCGAGGTCACGGCCAGTCGGTCACTGGCGATCGGCTGGTGCACGGTGGCCATGTATCGCGCGATCTCCTCGCGCAGCTCCGGCAGGCC
>CAZADK010000799.1:0-1946 GCA_964483855.1 uncultured Rhodoferax sp. | reverse complement strand
CCGCCGATGCCGCTGCTGCTGGCCAGCACCAGATCGGCAGCGATCAGCATCAGCAGGCCCAGGGCCAGCAGCGTGTGGTGAGACATCCGGTCCGACAACGCGCCAAAAGGGTAGGCGCTGGCCGCATAGACCAGGTTCATCGCGACCATGACCAGCGGTACCAGCGCCAGCGCGATGCCGACCTGCTCGGCGCGCAGCACCAGAAAAGCCTCGCTAAAGCGTGCCAGCGTGAACACCGCGCCGATGCCCACCACCCACCAGTAGGCCCGCGGGAGCCGGCGCAACTGCGCGCGCTGGATCGGGTTGATGCGTACCGCCGCCCGGCTCTGATGTTCCGGCTCGCGCAAGCCGAACCACAACAGCGCCACTGCCAGCGCGCCGGGAATGACGGCCACCCAGAACACGGCGCGGAAGTCGTTGGCCCACAGCAGCATCAGCGCCACCGCCAGCAAGGGGCCGAGGAAGGCGCCCACGGTATCGAGCGACTGGCGCAGCCCGAAGGCCGCGCCGCGCAGATGGGCCGGTGCGATGTCGGCCACCAGCGCATCGCGCGGCGCGCCGCGGATGCCCTTGCCGACCCGGTCGATCAGGCGTGCAGTGACGACCAGGCCCACGCCCGGTGCCAGTGCAAACAGCGGCTTGCTGAGTGCACCCATCGCATAGCCCAGCACGGCCAGGCCTTTGCGCTTGCCCAGGTAGTCGGACAAGGCCCCGGAGAACACCTTGACCAGCAGGGCCGTCGATTCGGCCAGGCCTTCGATGATGCCCACCGCGACCACGCTCAGGCCCAGCGTCGTGACCATGAACAGCGGCAGCAGGCTATGGATCATCTCGGACGAGACGTCCATCAGCAGACTGACCAGGCCAAGCACCCAGATGCCGGCAGGCAGTTGGCGCAACGCGGATGATTCGGTCGAAGGTGGCATCGAAGGGGTCGCCGCGGGTGTGGGTTGTGCTCGGTGTCAACGCCAATCCGAGGCCTGGCGGCTCTGAAAATGGCTGGGCGATTGTCCCATCGCCAGCTTGAACATGGCCGAGAACGCGCTGTCGCTGGTGTAGCCGCTGGCGGCTGCGACCGCGCTGACCGGCAAGCCGCGCGCCAGCAGCGGCAGCGCATGGGCCAGCACCACCTGCTGGCGCCATTGCTGGTAGCTGGTGCCGAGCTCGGTGCGAAACAGCCGGGTGATGGTGCGTTCGCTGGCGCCGATCTGGCGGGCCCGGTGGGCCAGCGTGGCGCGCCCGCCGGGGTCGCGCGACACCAGTTCGCACAGGCTGCGCAGGCGTTTGTCGCGCGGCAGCTGAACCCCCAGGCTCAGCGTGTCCGCGTGGACGAGTTCGTCGAGCACCAACTGCATCAGTGCCTGGTCGCGGCTGCCGGGAGCGATGTCTTGCAAGGCTCGCACCAGCTCGCGCAGCAGCGCCGAGACCGTCAGCACCCGGCAACCGGTCCACGCAGGCGGCGTGGCATCCGGGTGCAGATACAAGGTGCACACCTGCGCTGTCTCGACCACGGTGACCGCGTGCCGCGCCAGCGGCGGAATCCAGACCGCGCGCGATGGCGGCAACAAATAAGTCGTCTGAGCCTGCGCGCCATCCACGGTCACCTCGATCAGGCCGCTGGCGCAATACGCCAGTTGCGACCAGGGGTGGTGGTGCGGCTCGAAGTGCGCATCGGTTGCCAGTGCGCTGGCGCGACATCGCACCGGCCGCTGCGCCGTGGGAGTCACATGGTGGATGTCACCCAGTTCGCGGATCTGGACGGTTTGTCGGGTTCTGCGGCGCATATGCAATTGGCGCAATTTCGACGATTATTGTCTTATTGTCGCGATCCGGCAGTGCCGCTGCCCACTACCATCTCGCCATGCCCCATTCCACCATCGCTGCCGGCAATCCGGTGCCCTGCGCCAGGACGCCGCCATCATCGGCATGGTCGGTCTGGCCCATGC
>CAZADK010000798.1:0-1947 GCA_964483855.1 uncultured Rhodoferax sp. | reverse complement strand
GCAAATGGCGCCTGCAGCCGGGCAAGATGTTCCTGATCGACCTCGAGCAGGGCCGGATGATCGACGATGAGGAGGTCAAGTCCAACCTGGCGAGTATCAAGCCCTACAAGCAGTGGATCGAGAACCTGCGTATCCGCCTCGACGACATCGATGCACAAGGCAAGTCCCGCGCTGCGGTATCCGGTCCGACGAAACTGCCGGCTCTGACAGGTGCGTTGGACACGCCCGCGCTGCTCGACCGGCAGCAGGCCTTCGGTTACACCCAGGAAGATCTGAAATTCCTGATGGGCCCGATGGCGATGGCAGGCGAGGAGGCAATCGGCTCCATGGGCAACGATAGCCCGCTGGCCGTACTCTCCGACAAGAACAAGCCGCTCTACAACTATTTCAAGCAGTTGTTTGCGCAGGTGACGAACCC
Organism: uncultured Rhodoferax sp.; assembly: GCA_964483855.1. Classification (GTDB taxonomy): domain Bacteria; phylum Pseudomonadota; class Gammaproteobacteria; order Burkholderiales; family Burkholderiaceae_C; genus CAISIP01. The sequence goes on along the minus strand of CAZADK010000798.1, from coordinate 1,529 downwards.
GCCGATCGATCCGATCCGCGAGAACATCGTGATGTCGCTGGTGTCGTTCATCGGCCCGAAACCCAACCTGCTGGATATCAACCAGGTCAATCCGCCCATGCGTCTGGAAGTGGCGCAACCGGTGCTCGACTTCGCCGACATGGCCAAGCTGTACGACATCGAGCGCCATACCCACGGCAAGTTCCGCAGCGCGACACTGGACATCACCTATCCGCTGTCCTGGGGGTATGAAGGGGTCGAGGCCAAGCTGGCGTCGTTATGTGCTGAAGCGGTCGACGCGATCCGCGGCGGCAAGAACATCCTCATCATCACCGATCGGCGTGTCAGCGCCACGCAATTGGCGATCCCGGCGCTGCTGGCACTCAGTGCACTGCACCAGCATCTGGTGCGCGAGGGCCTGCGCACCTCCGCCGGCCTGGTCGTGGAAACCGGCAGTGCGCGCGAAGTGCACCATTTCGCGGCATTGGCCGGTTATGGCGCCGAGGCGGTGCATCCCTATCTCGCCATGGAAACCTTGCACGACATCCACCAGCACCTGTCTGGCGACCTGAGCGCGGAGAAGGCCACCGCCAACTATGTCAAGGCGATCGGCAAGGGCCTGTCCAAGATCATGTCCAAGATGGGCGTGTCGACGTACATGAGTTATTGCGGCGCGCAGTTGTTCGAGGCGATCGGCCTGAACAGCGAAACGATCGAGAAATACTTCACCGGTACGCCCAGCCGGGTCGAAGGCATCGGCGTCTTCGAGATTGCGCAAGAGGCGATCCGCATGCACAACGCCGCGTTCGGAGACGACCCGGTGCTCGAGGGCATGCTCGACGCGGGTGGGGAGTACGCCTGGCGCGTGCGGGGCGAGGAACATATGTGGTCACCCGATGCGATCGCCAAGCTGCAGCACAGTACCCGGGCCAACAACTGGAGCACCTACAAGGAGTACGCGCAACTGATCAACGATCAGTCGCGCCGGCACATGACGCTGCGCGGCCTGTTCGAGTTCAAGATCGATCCGGCGCGGGCGATTTCGATCGACGAGGTCGAGCCAGCCAGCGAGATCGTCCAGCGTTTTGCCACAGGCGCGATGTCACTGGGTTCGATCTCGACCGAAGCCCACGCGACCCTGGCCGTCGCCATGAACCGGATCGGCGGCAAGAGCAATACCGGTGAGGGTGGCGAAGACCCGGCCCGGTACCGCCAGGAGCTCAAGGGCATCCCGATCACCCAGGGGCAGACCCTGGGCGACATCATGGGCCACGATGTGGTGGAGGCCGACTACCCGCTCCAGGACGGTGATTCGCTGCGCTCGCGCATCAAGCAGGTCGCGTCCGGACGTTTCGGCGTCACGGCCGAATACCTGGGCAGTGCCGACCAGATCCAGATCAAGATGGCGCAAGGCGCCAAGCCCGGCGAAGGTGGCCAGTTGCCCGGCGGCAAGGTGTCGGACTACATCGGCATGCTGCGTTATTCGGTACCGGGCGTCGGCCTGATCTCGCCGCCGCCGCACCACGACATCTATTCGATCGAAGACCTCG
>CAZADK010000797.1:0-1958 GCA_964483855.1 uncultured Rhodoferax sp. | reverse complement strand
ATTGCTCCATTGCCGGCAGGCCACCCGCCGATGCGCCAATTCCCACGATGCGCACACCCGCCCCGCGTTCGCTAGGTAGCTGTGGCAATGGCGCAGTGGTCATCAACGGAGTATGCGCCTTGGCCGGCCCAGGTGTTCAGGCCTGTCGTCGTGCCAAGGGCTCGCGGCGCAGCCGTCAGCGGCCGGGCGTTAGCGCGATGGGCTCTTGCAGCGGCGAAAGGCGAACAACGTTGATGTCGCCGAACCTTCGACAATGACGCCTGGCGGCTCGAGCTGTCCCAACGCGGCCGCATGGCCTTGTTCGGCATCTACAAGTCCGCGCTCGCGCAGGTGCGCGGCCGCTGGGTCGCTGGCAGCGCGGCCATTGCGCTGCTGTGCGACATGATCATCTGCAACTTTCAGTTGCGCATCCAGCAGCAACCTCAGCGGGATCGGGAGCGACAGCACCCACTGTCGCCCCGCTGTTGGCGCCGACCGAGTCAGGCTGCGCGCAGGGCTGGCCAAGGCAGAGACACACCCGTGGCTTGCCCCGAAGCGGGCAGGCCTTTTCCAGCGAATGCGAAAATTCGAAAAACCTTATTCCGCGAACACTCGTGGCACCCCGGTTGCAGTGCCAGTAGCGGCCTTGACATGACTCAAACCCGAGAATCCCCTGGCTGTCTAGAATTGCCGAAAGGGGTGGCCGATGGGCCGGACGTACGGCCCCATCGCCCCTTGATCAGAGCGCCCGCTGCCCGTTGCCCGGCCCGCGCATCGAGCCGCGCCGGGAACCATGACCCGAAGGTGATGCGGACCATGACACCCACCAGGACACCAAGCGCACAGGCCACACGCGATCCGATTTCATGATTACCGCGCTCCGACCCAACCACTCCCGCTCCGTTGTAATGGCCCGGCGGCCGCGTGGCCGATGACAGCGCCGACCCACCAGGCGCCAGGAACGGCATTGGCATCGGCCGAGCCCTGGCACGCGCGTGGCGGCGAGGAGGTCCTGCGCGCGTTGGGCAGCCAGTCGCACGGGCTGGACAGCCAGGAGGTCGCGCGTCGCCTGGCCGCGCACGGCCCGAACCGCCTCGCCGAGGTCAAACCGCCAGGGGTGCTGGAGCGGCTGCTGCGGCAGTTCAACAACCTGCTGCTGTACGTGCTGATGGCCGCGGCGGTGGTCACGGCGCTGATCGGGCACTGGGTCGACACGGTGGTGATTTCCGCCGTCGTCGTCCTCAACGCGCTGATCGGCTTCGTGCAGGAGGGCAAGGCGGAGAAGGCGTTGCAGGCCATCCGCCATCTGCTGGCGCCGCGTGCCGTGGTGCTGCGCGACGGGCGCCAGCACGAGATCGACGCTGCCGATCTGGTGCCAGGCGACATCGTGCTGCTGGCCTCGGGCGACAGCCTGCCGGCCGACGTGCGCCTGCTGCAGGCGCGCAACCTGCGCGTCGACGAGGCGGCGCTGACCGGCGAGTCGATGCCGGTGGAAAAAAGCATCGAACCCGTCGCCCGGGAAGCCGCCATCGGTGACCGCCGCGGCATGGGCTACGCCGGTACGCTGGTCATACAGGGCCAGGCGCGCGCGGTGGTGGTGGCCACCGGTGCGGCCACCGAGATCGGCCGCATCGGCCGCATGCTGGCGTCGGTCGAATCCGGAACGACGCCGCTGCTGCGCAAGATGGAGGGCTTCGGCCGCACGCTGACAGTCGTCATCCTCGGCCTGGCGGCGCTGATGTTCGCCTTCGGGATGCTGGTGCGCGGCATGGGTGCAGGCGAGGTCTTCATGGCCGCCGTCGGCCTGGTGGTGGCCGCCATCCCGGAGGGTCTGCCGGCCATCATGACGATCGCTCTGGCGATCGGCGTGCAGCGCATGGCACAGCGCCACGCGGTGATCCGCCGCTTGCCGGCGGTCGAGACGCTGGGCTCTGTGACCGTGATCTGCTCCGACAAGACCGGTACGCTCACGCGCAACG
>CAZADK010000796.1:0-1963 GCA_964483855.1 uncultured Rhodoferax sp. | reverse complement strand
GTGCAGTACACGATGGTCAAGAATTCATGAGCGCGGCCGGGCCGCTCCCAAGGCGCTCAGCCCCGCAGTGCGCGGCACGAAGGGGTAATCCAGTGCTCGCCGCCGGGCCGCTCCCAACGCGCTCAGCCCCGCAGTGCGCGGCACGAAGGGTATGCCGGTGAGCGCGCAAGAGCACCCCGTCGGCACGACCAAGCACCCGCAAGCGGTCGCAGCGGCAACAGTTCGGGGCGTGCGCCGACGCCAGGCCCTGATGGCAGTCGCCGCCACGCTGTGCAGCGGCGGCGCGTTCGGCAACGCCGCGCCGCCAGAGGTGCTTTCCCTGCTGCCAGCGGCTGTTTTCTCGGGCAGCACCCGCTTCACCTACTGGGGTTTTTCCATCTACGACGCCAGCCTGTGGGTGTTGCCGGGATTCCAGGCACAGGCGTTCGAACAGCACCCATTCGCCTTGCACCTGCGTTACCTGCGCAACTTCACCAACGCCGCCATCACCGAGCGCTCGATTGATGAGATGGCGCGTCAGTCCAGCACCACTGGGGAGCGCCGCGCGGCGTGGCAACAATGGCTGCGCGGCGCGTTCCCGGACGTGCGCACCGGGGACCGCATTACCGGCATCAATCGCCCGGGCCAAGGCGCGGTGTTCCTGACCAACGGCCGGCAGACCGGCCTGGTGCCGGATCCTACGTTCGCACGTCTGTTCTTCGGCATCTGGCTGGCGAGCGACACCTCCGAACCCGCGATGCGCCAGGCCTTGCTATCCAGCCAGGCCGGGTCATGAACGACAACACGCCGATCACGACGCGTCAGGGTCTCGCTTACGGGGCTCTTGGCCTGCCCCTGGCCTTCGTGGCCTTGCCGTTGTATGTCGTGCTGCCCAACCACTACGCGACGGCCTTCGGCATGCCGCTGGCCACGCTGGGCCTGATTCTGCTCGGCACCCGGTTGTTCGACGCGTTCATCGACCCCTTGATCGGACGCTGGTGCGACCGCCTGTTCGCCCGCTCGCCGGCGCGCGTGCTGGCCATGGGAGCCCTGGCCGCGTTGGTGCTGGCGGCCGGCTTCGGACTGTTGTTCTTCCCCGCCACCCGCGACCCGGTCGGACTCATGGTATGGGCCGGCGCCTTCCTGGTCCTCACCTATGCCGCCTACAGCGCGCTGAGCGTGGCGCACCAGTCCTGGGGTGCGATGCTCGGCGGCGACGAGGCCCGGCGCAGCCGCATCGTGGCCTGGCGCGAGGGCCTGGCCCTGCTGGGCGTGGTGATGGCCTCGGTGGCGCCCACCCTGCTGGGACTGCCGTTGACCTGGGTGCTGTTTTGCGCCTGCCTGGCGCTTGGCTGGTTGGCCTGGACCCGCGCGTTGCGCCCGCGTACCCAGCCATCGGCGCGGCCATTGGACATCTGGCTGCCGCTGCGGCGGCCAGCGTTCCGGCGGTTGCTCGGCGTGTTCGTGCTCAACGGCATCGCCAGTGCGATTCCAGCCACGCTGGTGCTGTTTTTCGTGCAGGACCGCTTGCTCGCTCCCCGCGCCATGGAGCCGGCCTTTCTGGGCACCTATTTCGTCAGCGCCGCCGCTTCGATGCCGCTGTGGCTGGCCCTGGTCGGGCGCATCGGCCTGGAACGCACATGGATATGCGGCATGTTGCTGGCCGTGGCCGCTTTTGTCTGGGCTGCGACGCTGGGCAGTGGCGACACGATCGCCTTCTTGCTGGTGTGCGCGGCCTCGGGAATTGCACTGGGCACCGACCTGGCACTGCCCGGCGCCTTGCTTGCCGGCCTGATCGGCAATGCCGGCGATCGCGGCAGCGCCGAGGGAGCCTATTTCGGCTGGTGGAACTTTGCCAGCAAGCTCAACCTGGCGCTGGCCGCCGGACTGGCGCTGCCGCTGCTGGCCGTTTTCGGTTACGCGCCCGGCACGCGTGAAGCGTCCGCCCTGAGCGCCTTGACCATCGCCTACTGCCTGTTGCCCT
>CAZADK010000795.1:0-1971 GCA_964483855.1 uncultured Rhodoferax sp. | reverse complement strand
GCGCCACACGCCCAAGTGGCGGAAACAGCAGGCCAACCGAGGCTTCGGCCAGGCCGTACACCGGCGCCACCACCTCGGGCCGCAAGCCGCAAGCGGCGAAGCGCTCGGCGAAGTGCCGCACGGTGTCGGGGCTGACCGCTTCCGCGCCGTTGAAGGCCAAGCGCCACGTGCCCAAGTCCAGCCCGGCGAGCGCCGTGTCGTCGATGCGCTTCAAGCACAGCTCGTAAGCGAAGTTCGGCCCCGCCGACAGCGTGCCGCGCCAGCGGTGAATCGCCTGCAGCCAGCGCAGCGGCTTGGCCAGGAAGGCCAGCGGCGACACCACCACCAGCGGGAAGCCGACGTACAGCGGCGCCAACCAGGCGCCGATCAGCCCCATGTCGTGGTACAGCGGCAGCCAGCTGACGAATACATCGCGCGGCGTGGCGTCGATGGACTGCGCCATGGCGCGGATATTGGCCAGCAGGTTGGCGTGTGTCAGCGCCACGCCCTTGGGCTGGCCGGTGCTGCCCGAGGTGTACTGAATCAAGGCGATGTCGTCACCGCGCACTGTCATGGGCGTGGGCGTGCCGCCGGCCGAAGCGAGTTGCTGCGGCGTGACCACGTGGCGCAGACCCGGTACGCGCGCGTGCAGCGGGCGCGCCACCACCTTGGCCTCGGCCACGGTGACGAGCATCACGGCGCGCGCATTGTCGAGGATGCCGCCGTGGCGCAAGACATGGTCTTCGAGTTGCGACGCACGCGCCGGCGGATAGATCGGCACCGGGATGGCGCCGGCCATCAGGATGCCGACGTAGATGCTGAAGTAGTCCGCTGAGGTCGGCAGCATGATCGCCACGCTCTCGCGCGGCACGACACCGGCGCGCTGCAGGCCGGCGGCGACGGCCGCGGACGCATCGGCGAGCTGGCGGTAGCTGATGCGCTGCTCGCCACCTTCCAGCGCGTCGTCAGGCAGGACGACGACCTGCGTCTGCTCGGGATGGGTTTGCACGTGCCATGCCAGCACGTCGAGCAAGGTGGTGGCGTGCGCCGGTGTGCCGGGCGGCCCGGTGCTCGCCTCGGGCCCCTCGGGGGTGATGAGGGGCCCCGGCAGCGCGTCCGCAGCAGCGCCGTCCGAACGGGCATGTGCGGCGTCCATTAGTGAGTGTGCGCGCTGCACCGCGCCCAGCAGGTCGCCAACGGTCTCGGCGCGTTGCAGCGTGTCCGCCGGCAGGTCCACGCCGAAGGCCCGTTCCGTGCGCAGCAGCAGTTCCATTCGCCCCAGGCTGTCGAAACCGAGGTCGCGATCCAGCACGCTGGAAAGCAGGACCGGAGGCAGATCCGAATCACCCGCATGCAACTCGCGCAGCGTGTCCTGGACGGTATCGATCACGGCCGCGGCCGCACCTGCCGACGTGGGCGTCTTGCTCGGTTGCGCTGTCATCGAAATGCTTGCCACGCTGTCCTACTCTCCTTGGCGCTGGCGCAAACTATCATTTGGAAGATCGAGGTCTCGAGGTCGTCCGATGGCGCGAAGTGGATGGCGCGTGAAAGTTGCGAATCGATGGGCAACGATTCGCAACCCAATGCACGGATGTGTTCGCCGTCACAATGATGATGAACTGCAAGAAGAATCGTTCCCTTGCCCGACGTCAACGTTGATATGGATCAACTTCCGATCCGGTCCGGCCTGGATGTGTTGGTGAACGGCCCGAAAGCTGCCATCATAGCCAACAAAGCGTAGCTGGGTGAGGCATTGTCGTGGCCTTGCTGAAGCAGTCATAGCCTGTCCACGAACGAGGTTTGGAGCGAAGGTCGAAGATGAAGAATCCCCTGATACCGATCGACGGCTCACCTGCTGCGCTTCGCGCGTTGGCCTTTGCCTTGCATGTCTTGCGCGGCCGCACCGACGTGCAGGTCCATGTGCTGAACGTGCAGGTGCCCATGCTGCATCCCTGGCCCGGCAAGTTGGTCTCGCCGGACATGATCGCGGCC
>CAZADK010000794.1:0-1972 GCA_964483855.1 uncultured Rhodoferax sp. | reverse complement strand
GCTGTTCATGATGCCCCAGACCGTGCCGAACAGCCCGACGTAGGGCGATACCGAGCCGACCGAGGCCAGGAATGACAGATTGGATTCGGCCTCGTCCATCTCGCGCTGGAAGCTGGCACGCATCGCGCGCCTGGCGCCGTCCATCAGGCTGCCGGTGTCGGTGATGCGCCGCTCGCGCAGCTTCTGGTATTCGCGCATGCCGCTGGCGAAGATCCGCTCCATCGGGCCGCAGTGGCGCGCATTCTTGGCCGCGGCCGCGAACAGGTCGTTCAGGCTGGTACCGGACCAGAACTCGCGTTCGAATGATTCGTTGAGCGCCCGGACCCGCCTGAGTGCGAACAGCTTGCGGAAGATGGCGGCCCAGCTGGAGACCGACACGACGATCAGCAGCAACATGACGAGCTGAACCACGATGCTGGCACCCAGCACCAGGTGCAGGATCGACATGTCTTGATTCATGAGAGGGCTTTCACAATCGAGGTGGGAACGCGGGTGGGTTTGAAATGTTCGACCGACACCCAGCCGATGCCGATTGTTGCATCGCACAGGATAACGCCTGCGCCGTCGGTTCCGCGCCGGACCTGCTGGCCGATTGTCATGCAGACCCGACCGGGTTTCTGCATCCAGGTGGTAACCAATAGTTGGTCGTCGAGCCGGGCCGGGCGGTGGTATTGCAGTGAGGCGTCAGTGACCACGAACATGCCGCCCGTGCTCTCGCGCGGCACCTGCTGCTCGAATCCCCTGGCGCGCAACCATTCGGTACGGGCGCGCTCGAAATACTTCAGGTAGTTGGCATGGAACACTACGCCGCCGGCATCGGTGTCTTCCCAGTAGACCCGCAGCGGCCAGTGGAAGACCCGGGCGTCACCTGCGGCGCTGATCGGGGCCGCGCCGTGCCCGCGCGTCATCGCAAGCAGGTGGCCGGGTCGCCGGCCGGTGCGATGCCGATGGGCGTGCGCCGCGTCATGCCAGCAGCTTCCCGAGGCGATCGACCGCCAGCTTTAGTTGTTCCATCGCGCTGGCGCTGGACAGGCGGATGAACTGCGCGGTCTGCGCCTGGCCGAAGTCGCGCCCCGGTGTCACGGCCACATGGGACTGGTGCATCAGCGCAAAGGCCAGCTCCCAGCTGTCGGCCACGCCCAGCTTGTTGCAGGCCTTCGTGCAATCGGCCCAGACATAGAACGCGCCGTCGGGCAGCACCGGCACCGTGAAGCCGATCGATTCGAGCGCTGGCACGAGGTAGTCTCGCCGGGCCTGGAAAGCGTGGCGGCGGCGCTCGTATTCGGCGATGCTTTCGGCGTCAAAACAGGCCAGCGCCGCGTGTTGCGCAACCGTGCTCGCACAGATGAACAGGTTCTGCGCCAGCCGCTCGATGATCGGTACCAGGATCTCGGGCACGACCAGCCAGCCCAGCCGCCATCCGGTCATGCTGAAGTATTTGCTGAAGCTGTTGATGCTGATCACCGAGTCGTCGATCGCCAGCGCACTGTGGCCGAACAACGGGTCGTAGCCCAGACCCAGGTAGATTTCGTCGACGATCGTCACGCCGCCCCGTTCGGCCACCAGCGCCTGGATGCGGCGCAGTTCGTCCGGATGGATCGAGGTACCGGTCGGGTTCGACGGCGATGCCAACAGCACGCCACGGGTCACGCCGGGTTTCCAGTTCTGCGCCACCGTCTCGGCACTGAGCTGGAAACGCTGCTCGGCCGTGGTTGGAACCAGCACCGCGCGGCCATCGGCGGCATTGACGAACTGGCGGTTGCACGGATAACAGGGATCGGGCATCAGAATCTCGTCGCCGGCCTCGATCAGCGCCAGGCAGGCCAGTTGCAGTGCCGCGGAAGCGCCGGCGGTGACGACGATGCGCGATGCCGGAACATCGAGATGGAAGCGGGTGCGGTACCACGCGCTGATGCGCTCCCGCAAGGGCGCGAGCCCGAGCGCCGGCGTGTACTGGGTGAGGCCGTCGCGG
>CAZADK010000793.1:0-1974 GCA_964483855.1 uncultured Rhodoferax sp. | reverse complement strand
CCGCAAGGCGGCTAGCCGCCTTGCGGAGAAGGCGCGAGCTATCGAGGTGGACATTGACGACCTCTAAGGGTAAGGCCAAGCACAAGTACAAGTACAAGCTTCGCTTCATGCCCGAGGCATTGGAAGAGTGGCGCACGCTGGACGGTTCTGTTCAAGTCAACCTCAAGAAGCTTCTCGCCAAGAGGTTGGACAACCCGCATGTCCCAGGCGGTGAGCTTCATGGACCGCTCGCGGGATGCTACAAGATAAAGCTGCGCCAGCAAGGCGTCCGGCTGGTCTACTCCGTAGAAGACGACCACTTGTTGGTAACGGTCGTGGCCGTCGATAAGCGCGAGGATGGCGTGGTCTACGAGTCCGCCGTTGCACGTCTGTCTGCTGTGGCTGCAACATTTTCGAAAGCGCTTCGGGACAAGCTCAAGAAGTAGCTCACACCTCGCTGTGATGTCGCCCAAATCCCGGGGCGACGTGGTGGTTGAAGTTGGTTTTGCCTGCACTGCACGACGTATTATGAGTACGCCGAAATGTGGCTTTGAGCGGTGACTTCGCCGGCCTGTAGCCCGCTTGGCAACGTCCGCTCCTGGTCGGCACCGGACGCCTCAATTCCGAAGCGTCCACATCGGAATATCCCCCTTCACCGCCAACACATCGAGCTCGCGCCGCGTTTGCCCGCCCAGGAAACGCGCAACCGCCTCGTGTGTCGCGTGCGCCAGCATCGTGTGGCGATCCACGTTCTCGATGCCGACGGCGTTGCACAAGGCCAAAGCAAAATGCGGCTCCAGCGCCGCCACCGCGACCCGTCCGTCCTTACAGGCATAGACCTTGTAACCGGCATGCGCGCCACCGATCACGCCGCCGGGTGTGGTCATCGCCCAGCTATGGGGCAGGCCCAGGTAGGCTGCTGCGTTGCTGAGTGCGACCTCAACGTGGCTGCCCTTGCCCGTTGTGCGTTGGCGCAGCAACACCCCCAGCACGGCTTCGACCGCCATCAGCGAGCCGCCCATGTCGGCGAACAGGCTGGGCGGCAGGTTCAGGCCGGTCACCAGGCCGTGTTCGGCCATGTAGGTCAGGTCGTGGCCGGGTTCTTCGGCGCGTTCTCCGTGGCTGCCTACGATGTCGATCTGGCTCAGCCGCGGGTGGACCATGCGCAGCGTGGCCCAATCCATGCCGAGTTTGCGCAGCGCCGAGGGGCGGAATGAAGTCAACAAGACGTCGGCGCGCGCCAGTTGCGTGTGCACCGCCTTCTGCCCTGCGTCTGTTCGCAAGTCGGCGCGAAACACCTTGACGCCACGATGCAAGGTGTCATAGGCGCCGCGGCTGTAAAGGCCCATCGGGTCACCCATTGGCGGCTCGACCTTGCTGCAGGTCGCGCCCAGCGACCGCAGGCGCATCAGCGCTGCCGGCCCGGGCAGGTTGAGCGCCAGGCTCAGAATGCGGACGCCGCGCAGCGGCTTGAAGGGGGCTGGGGTTTTGGCGGTGCCGGTGCTGCTGGTGGTGTCGGTTTTGGTGGGCATGGTGGCCTGCAATTTATCGCATCGTGTTGCCCGCGTGGTTGACCCTGGCGACAGCCGCTCCGACGGGTCTCGAACACCGCGGGCTCCCGTGTGCGCCCGCGTCCATGCCGCCGGCTTCAGGATTCGGCAAAGTCCAGTGGCAGGCCGACGTAGTTCTCGGCCAGCGAGCGAGAGGCCGCCTCGGAGTGGATCAGATAGTCCAGTTCGGCCTCCTGGACTTTCTGGCCGAATCCCGCTGTGTCGGGGAAGCGGTGCATCAGTGACGTGAACCACCACGAAAACCGTTCAGCCTTCCAGACCCGGCGCAGGCAGCGGTCGGAATAGTGGTCGATGCCAGCGTCGGACTTGTCGCGGTAGTGCTCGATCAAGGCGCCCGACAGAAACTTGACGTCACTCGCCGCCAGGTTCAGGCCCTTGGCGCCGGTCGGCGGCACGATATGCGCCGCATCGCCGGCCAGCAACA
>CAZADK010000792.1:0-1979 GCA_964483855.1 uncultured Rhodoferax sp. | reverse complement strand
ATCCTGTCCGGGATCATGGTCCAGATGGCCATACCGATGAACGACACGCCCAGCACCCAGCGCAGCACGCCCGGCTCACGGTCGCGGTGATCCACGCCCCCAGCGCACCGGCCAGGCCGTGGTTCACGATGGTCGCGCGCAGGATGCCGGCAATGATGGGCAGCGGCTTCTTGAAACGCGCTGCGAGGATAAACGCCAGCCATTGCGTCTTGTCGCCGATTTCCGCGAGCGCAACCACTCCGGTCGAGATGAAGAGAGCTTCCATGGCTGTGGGCGCAAACCCCTTGCGGTGGAAGGTCAGCGATTGCCCGGTAGGGTTTCAGTGTAGTGGCGGGGTCACGGGTACTTGTAGTCGCGGCAGGCATTTTCGGATCCACTCATTCGGATCGTCCGGCTTTTGCTGGATGAGTGCTCGAACGCGGCGACAGGCTGGATTGCTACTGTGGCCTCCCGCAAATTAACACATGGCCAGCAGCTCCCGCCCTTGTTGAATCCTGCCCGTCAAATGGGCCAGGTTTGGATTCATATGGCTTCCAGCGAATGCCCGGCAGATGCCCGGCATAACGCCAGCCTTGAGTGAACCACAACAGCGCAGGCACCAGGAATCGGCGCAACACAGGCGCACGAAGCCTTGCGCCAGAATTCCGCATTCGAGGAACGCGTCGAACGCATCACGGACGAATTGCGGCAGTCCAGCGCCAGTGGCCGCCTCAGCAAGAGCAGTCAGATTCGTGGCGGAGCAACCGAGCGCCTGACCTTCTTGAGTTCCTCAAACCAGCCTTCATCCTCGCAAAGGAGTCGTTCTGCATTGCGCTGCTCCTGAGGGTTGTCGTGACGCACTGTGCGAAATCTTGATCGCACGACTGGCGGCGACACCACGCCGGCAAGAATACCTTCTTGAATCCATCGGCGGTCGCGTTCTTCACCACGTGCATATTTTGAGATGGCCGCGTCATTTGCCTCCACAAACCAGAGCTTGATGCCACCCCGCTCCCGCGGGATCAGCCGATTGCGCCAACCGTCTGGAAAGCTTGGCATATTGGGCGAAACCGGGTCAAGGTAGAAGCCGGAGCGGACGTGGTACTGCGAGTTTTCTCCCAGCGCATCGTTCAAATCAAAGATTCGGCCAGGGTCATTCAAAGTGTACGCATCGACATCGTTGGACATGGTCATGCGATAAGGCACTTCGAACGCGCCTTCGAGCGCAAGAATGGAAAGACTGCCGATCACCACGAACTCATGGTGACCCGACAGTTTGCTTGCTTGCGCGAACAGTTCAAACAGATTTTCAAGCTTCACGCGTGCACTCCTGGCCAGGGAGAGTTCTGCCGAAGCGCCGAGCCCCAACCGTCGGCATCGGATGTGATGGTGGTCGCAATGGCTACTGGCGAAAGTGCAAGGATCTTTGTCCAGCGGTCGATGTAGTCTGCACTGCACAACTGATCACGCTTCCAGCGCTCGACTTCGGCGCGAGCCGCATTGATCAATGCTCCACGGGCGACTTTGGGGAGCGTTGCAAGATCAAGCGCAATTCTCTGGTGGCGGATGAGTCGGTTTTTCTCGACCAACGTCTGCTGAAGCCGGGCTAGCTTGCGTTCATTGATTTCGTCTGCCTTGCCAGGATCGGCTGAGAAAAACCGGGGCGCTGCGACAACGGCCTGAACCTTGCCATGCCGCTCAATGGCAACTGGCCCTTTGGCCGCGTATTCCAGGAGTTGGCCAAAGCTCTGCTTGGCTTGCGTAGAGGAGAACAGCTTCATGGAATTGAATGGATCCGACATTTGTCCATTTTAAGCAAATATGGACAATAAATACACATTGAAGAATCCCCGTGTCCGATACAGGACCCCAACTGCTAGGCCGGCGATGTGGAGCTCGTGCCGGGACCGCGGGGAACAGGAAATTCAAACGGCATGTTTTCGGCTCCACTGGGAAGGACTCGCCCGCTCAGGGTTGTTGCGGGGGGGAGCATTGGCCTG
>CAZADK010000791.1:0-1980 GCA_964483855.1 uncultured Rhodoferax sp. | reverse complement strand
CCGCGTTCGATCAGGTGGTGCACCACCGAGGCACCCACGATGCCGCCTTGGCCAATGATGACAACCTTGGCTCGTTCAGGCAATGAGGCCATTTGCGCTAGCTCCTAGACTAGGAAATTGGATGACACCTGGGGAGCGTGCCAAAAATGCGCAGACCCACCCCGATAGTCGGCGACGGGGCACAGTGTATTCAGCCCACACAGGGGTGGCTCTCCACTTGCGACTGCAGTTTGCGGAATCGCGTCACAGGAAGGACTGCCCATTCCATCGCGCGGTTGATTGACGGTCACGTGTGAGCCGGACCTAACGGTAGACCTCGCGGCGGTTTCCCACACGCAGTACACGCACCACGATACGGCGATCCTGGATATCGCAGATCAGCCGCCAGTCGCCAACGCGATATTTCCAGTAGTTCCCCAATTGGCTGCCGGCTAGCGCTTCGCCAAGTTCGCGTGGATTTTCCATGGCTCCCAAACGTGAACGCAGAAAGCCAAGAATCCTGACCTGGACCTGTTTGTCGAGCTTCTTCAGGTCCTTGACCGCATCCGGATCGAACTCAATGTCCCAGGCCAAGCTGCCGCTCCACGTCGTCGAGCGGAATGGTCTTTCGGTTCTTGCGCGCGCGCGATTCTGCCAGGTAATAGTCCTCCAGGTCATCGATGTACTCGAGGATCGCCTCTCGGGCGAGAGTCGTCTTGGTACGACCGGTTTCCTGGGCCAGCGCGTTGAGACGATTTTCAATGGACTCAGAAAGGCGAATAGCAAGCATCATGGTCTCCGGCTATACATGTATAACTTCATTGTAGGATGTTTGCCGTTCTGAGAGGGTGTTCCCGAAATGAAATGACACCCGCGTGAGGCCCCAGAAGGGGCCCCATCGAGGTGTAAAGCGCAGGCGGGGCGGTGCCCCGGAGAGCATTTGCAACGACGAGTAGGGTGAGCTGCACGCAGAGGTAGAGTAAGCACCGACAGCTTCGCGGGTCAGCGGGCCGCTACGCCGCAACTGGACCGCATACGCCGCTTGCTACACCCCGCCCGAGTTCCGGATTTCGTCCGACAACTCGTCGACGCGAGCCTGGCTTTTGTTGAGCTTCTCGGTCACCTCCTGGCACTTAATTATTTCGCGTCCTAGCTCGGCGGACACTTCGGCCAGCGTGGCGGCCGACTCCACCAGTTTTTGTTCGAGTTGTTCGGTCTGTTCGATAGCCTGGGCCACCTCGCCCACCTGAACTTCAGCGGGCAGCTCTTGTGCAAGCACGGTTCCGATCACACTGGCGTGGTCGATGGTTCATCGGCGGGACGGTCTTGTACTTGTGACCATGCAGCAACAGGGCGCGTTTGCCTACCCAAGAGATTCTCGAAGATGCGCTTGAGCAGTCGGGCCCTGCCGATGCGCGCCGCCACCTGCCGGCAAACTGACCATTCCAAACACGCTGCATAGGACGGCCGCTATGCCATCGATCGATGAATGGAACGCGCGTGGCCAGGGCATGCTGCCCGGCCACCTCGGGGTGCTCATCACCGCCGTCGGCGACCGCCTGGTCGAAGCCGACCTGGCGGTGCGGCGCGAGCTGATGGCACCCAACGGCTTCCTGCACGCGGGCTCGCTGGTGACCCTGGCCGACGCCTGTGCCGGCTACGGCTGCTTCAACCACCTGCCCGAAGGTGCCGAGGGCTTCACCACTCTGGAGCTGAAAAGCAACTACCCGGGCAGCGCACGCGACGGCACCGTGCGCTGCGTCGCGCGCGCCGTGCACCTGGGCCGCACTACCCAGGTGTGGGACGCCACAGTCAGCCATGCCGAGAGTGGCCGCACGCTGATGCTGTTTCGCTGCACGCAGTTGCTGCTGTACGAGCGCTGATACGGCCCGGCGCCCTGCCGACAGAAGCGGCCCCGCCACCACCTCCCGGAGTAGGCGATGAATGTCGAATTGCCGGCAATGTGCAGCCAGTTGCGCATCAGTGCGACCGGGTGCAGCG
>CAZADK010000790.1:0-1986 GCA_964483855.1 uncultured Rhodoferax sp. | reverse complement strand
CTCATCACGACCTCGCCAGTCGATGCCGCGTCGCCGCCTGAAGGCCAGGCCTTTCCCTCTTTCGTGTTCAACTTCACCTCGGATTTCGACCTGGCCGGTTTTGCGGTTACCTTCACGTTCGACCCGACCAAGCTTTCCTTCAATGCCGCTGCATCCACGTTGACGATGGGTATTAATACGTTCACATTGCCTACGGTTCTGGCTTTGATGGAGACCGCGTCCACACTTCCCGGGCTGGATGCCGATTTCCAATACAGCCCGGGGCCGGGAGACTTTGGCGCCGCGATCGGCTCGGGGCTGTTCACTTTTACCGGCGTCTATCAGTCGCAGTCGTACCTGATCCCGGCGGGAAGCACGGTGACCATGACGGGCGCCTTCAACCTGTTGTCGGGTTTCGAGTCGGGTGTCACGCAAGTGCAGGTGTACGGTGAAGCCTTGGGCACCGGGTCGTTTGAGGATTTTTCTGTGACCGCGAATGTCACCGCCGTCCCGGAACCCGAGACCTGGCTGATGCTGCTCGGTGGCCTGGGGCTGCTGGCGAGCCGGGTGCGGCGGCACAAGCGCTAAGTCATCCGGTCGCCACCTCGGCACCCATGGCGGCCCTGCCCGGGCCGTTTTCTTTTGCGGCGGCGCGGTGTTCCCCTGCCTGCCCCGCGGCAACCCGCACAGCAGCGCCATGCGATCGGTCCAGCCGCACGGGCATACTCGCCCGATGCGCCCCGCGACACCGCCGCCTGCTGACACTCCAAACCCTGAAAAATTGCCGGATACCGCGCTGCGCCACGCGCTGGTTTTGTCGCTCGGAGCCGCGCTATCGCTGGGCATCACCCGTTTCGCTTACGGCCTGCTGCTGCCACCGATGCGCGACGATCTGGGCTGGACGTATGCGCTGGCCGGCGCGCTCAACACCAGCAACGCGGCCGGTTATCTGCTCGGTGCCTTGCTCACGCCGGTGTTGTTGCGCGGGGCCAGCCCGGGCCGGGTCATGCTGTGGGGCGCGCTGGCGGCCAGCATGTTGATGGCCATCAGCGGTTTTTTCACCGACAGCACTGTCTGGCTGGTGCAGCGACTGGCCGCCGGTGCAGCCAGTGCACTGGTGTTCATCACCGGTGGATTGCTGGCGGCGCGGCTGGGAGCAGCCCATCCTGAGCACGCGGGTTGGTTGATCGGGCTGTATTACGGTGGCACCGGCCTGGGCATCAGCCTGTCGGCGCTGGCGGTTCCCGCGGCGATGGCGGTCGCAGCCGGCATGGCCCACGCGTGGGCGGCAGCCTGGGCGGTGCTGGCAATCCTGTGTTTTGCCGGTGCTGCGGCGTTGCGCTGGGTCGTGCTGCGGTTGGAGACTCCGGCGCTTGCGGCCGGCGTGGATGTGTCGACGGCAGCCGTGGACGGGATCGCACCGCAATTACGCTTGCGTCGTTTCGGCTTCGCCCTGGCCGGTTACGGCATGTTCGGCGTCGGTTATATCGGCTACATGACCTTCATCGTTGCGCTGTTGCACGAGCAGGGTCTGCCGCCGTGGGGCATCACCGGTTTCTACGCCGCGCTGGGGCTGGCCGTGATGACCTCGCCGCGCCTGTGGGCGGGCTTGCTGGACCGCCACCGCGATGGGCGGCCATTGGCACTGCTCAACGCCTTGCTGGGCGCCGCCACGCTGGCGCCTGCATTGTCCGCGGCCTGGCCGGTGGTGCTGGTATCGGGTCTGCTGTTCGGTGCGGTGTTCCTGTCGGTGGTGGCGTCGACGACGGCGTGGGTGCGCCACAACCTGCCGCCTGGCCAATGGGCACGCGGCATCGGCGCCTTCACCATCGTATTCGCCGCCGGCCAGATCGTCGGCCCGACGGTCGTAGGCTGGATCGCCGACGGCCCGGGAGGTCTGGAGCGCGGCTTCGTCGTGTCGGCGCTGGCCTTGTGGCTGGGCGCTGCGTTGGCATTGCGACAACACGCGCTGACGCCTGCCGGATGATTGCCGAGCCGAACCGAGCC
>CAZADK010000789.1:0-2006 GCA_964483855.1 uncultured Rhodoferax sp. | reverse complement strand
ACGATCCTGGACACCCGTGTCGGCTTCGTCATGGGCGGCTACACCGAGTATGTCGAAGGCAGCGATTACACCAGCGCCGACGAAGCGTCCGGCAAAATCACGCTCAAGGTCCCGACCTCGGTACTGCTGGGCATGAGCGACATCGTCGTGCAGCGCAAGACGATAGAGCCGCTGAGCGGGTCGCAGAGCTGGATCAGCTCCATCGGCACGTCCCGGGTCGACAACAAGGGCGGCTACGGTTTCGTCGGCCGGCAGAATGAACTGGCCATCCTCGACACCGCCCGTCCCGACGAACCGCTGGTGCGGGAAAAGATCACCAAGGTGCTCAACCTGGTCAGCAACGGCGCCGGCGTCGGCAGTGTGCTCGACACCGTGGCGACCAAGGACTTCTCCCGCGTCTTCGTGGCCACGAACCGGGGCGTCAGCGTGGTCGACGCGTTCACGCTGCAGCAATTCGACACGGACCTGTCCACCGCGGGCATCGACAGCATCGTGATCCCCGGCGGCGTCACCGCGCTGGCAATCGACGCATCCGAACGTTACCTGTACGCTGCAGGCCTGGGCAAGATCTACGTGATCGACCTGGAAATGGGTTCGGACCAGTTCCACCAGGTCGCGCAGACCATTGCCGTCGAGGCGCCGGACCAGGGCCGCATCAACGACCTGGTCGTCAACGCCGACGGCACCCGGCTGTTCGTTGCGGTGCCGGTGACGTCGATGTTCGGCGTCAACGGCTGGGTGCAGGGTCAGAACCAGCCCGGCCACCTGGTGGTCATCAACGTCGACGAGAAGGACAAGCCCGGCCCCAACCAGTCCAACGGCAACAGTTGGCGTGAGGTGATCGGCACCTTCGACACCGGCATCGAGACCTACGGCCTGGCCGCATCCAGCGACCCGACGCTGCTGATGGTCACGTCGCGACTGCAGCTGCAAAAAGGCCTGCAGGCGATCAAGATCACGAACAACTCGGCGACGGGCTTCGACGTCAAGCTCACGACCATCAACCTCAAGCTCAACAAGGAGCATGTCTTCGTCAAGTATTTCGGCGGCGGCTACTTCGGCAGCGGCTTTGCGTCGCGCTCGACGAGCCAGATCCACGATCTGGACGTGCGCAATGCGTCGGCGGTCG
The DNA here is from genome assembly GCA_964483855.1 of uncultured Rhodoferax sp. Classification (GTDB taxonomy): domain Bacteria; phylum Pseudomonadota; class Gammaproteobacteria; order Burkholderiales; family Burkholderiaceae_C; genus CAISIP01. Next base: position 877 of record CAZADK010000789.1, on the reverse strand, counting down.
TGATCGCCCCCGACCTGAGTTATGCCTTCGTCACCGACTGGTACCTGCCGCGCATGTACTACCACAGCGACTACGTGCTCGCCTTCGACATCGAAGAATTGCACAAGACCGGCTCCAAGATCGGCCTCATCAAGGACCCGTTCAACCTGAAGAACCTGCCCGACAGCGGCACGATCGTGGCCGCCACGTCACCGATCCCGATGTCCTTCCTCAGCGAGGTCGCGCTCGACGCCACCGGCAAGAAGCTCTATGCCAACTTCCGCGGTGCCGGCAACATTGCAGTCTACGACGTCGAGGGCATGATCGCGCGCTCCGAGTCCTCGTTGTCCTACACAGGCCCGCTGGAATGGGACCGCTTCCCGCTCGACCACAACTGGGCCGACCTGGCCAGCGGCACCAGCATCAACCTGGCGCCGATCGACATCGAGCGCTACAGCCGCGGACTGTCGCTGCAGTCGATCAACGTCCTGAACCTGATCGCCCCGACCGGCTTCGTGGACACCACCGGCACCGGCAGCGACGCGCTGGTATTCGAATGGGAAGTCGACACCGACCTGCTGGGAGGCAATCCGGGCGACGTCTACACGTCGCGCCTGGTCGTCAGCTCGCAGGCACCCGGCAATGGCCTGTGGCCCGACGACGACTGGCGCGAACGACCCGAAGACGGTGTGCTGAGCTACCTGGGCGCCGACTTCGTCAACGACCCCGACCTGGCGGACGACGACGACACCAATCCGGGGCGCATCCTGACCAGCCCGTTCTCGCTGCTGGTGGGCAAGAAATACAAGGCCACGGCCACGGCCGGCGGCATCCAGTTCACGCTGGCGGGCGACTCCGGCAATACCAAGCGCACCATCGTCGAACTGGATGCCACGGT
>CAZADK010000788.1:0-2009 GCA_964483855.1 uncultured Rhodoferax sp. | reverse complement strand
ATGACCGGCGAAATCAGCCTGCGCGGCCTGGTGCTGCCGATCGGCGGCGTCAAGGAAAAAGTACTCGCCGCGCTACGTGCCGGGATCACCACCGTCATGTTGCCCGCGCGCAACAAGCGTGATCTGGAGGACATTCCCGCCGACGCGCGTTCGCAACTCAGGTTTGTCTGGCTGAAGCAGGTCGAAGACGCGATCGTTGTCGCCGTCCCTTCCCAACCCGACGAGCATGGTCACCCGCCCGGCAATACGACACCCCTTTGACCATCGTCACGCAGAGGCTGCACGGTTCGCGGTGTCTGCGCTGCCTGCCTGCCGCTGTCGCAAGACCGCGATTCGGTCCGGGTGCCCGGGCGCTGTCTTGCTCGTTTGTGGCACATCCATCCATCATGCAAGCAAGGAGGTATCCCGATGCCCCAGTTTCCCCACCTCCGTGGCGTGTTGCTCAACTGCTCACTGGCCCACGAGGCTCAAAAATCCCACACCCGGCGTCTGCTCGCCCGCGTCGGAGGTGTCATGCGCGCGGAAGGAGTAGCCGTCGAACTGATCCACATGCTCGAGCACCGCGTCGGTTTCGGCATGGTCAAGGACACAACCTCGATCGGTGACCCCCGCGACGACTGGCCAGCCATCCACCAGAAGATCTTGGCGGCCGACATCCTGGTGATCGGCACGCCGATCTGGCTCGGCGTGAAGTCGAGCGTGGCCACGCTGGCTATCGAGCGCCTCTATGCGTACAGCGGCGACAAGAACCCGCAGGGGCAATACCTGTATTACGGCAAGACGGCGGGCTGCGTCGTCACCGGCAACGAGGACGGCGTGAAGTCGGTGGCGATGGAGACGCTGTATGCGTTGTCGCACATCGGCTACACGATTCCTCCGCAGGCCGATTGCGGCTGGCTGGGCGGTATCGGGCCTGGCCCGAGTTACGGCGACACGGTCGACGGCTCCGACGTGCCGACCGGCTACGACAGCGATTTCACGAACACCAACGCGACCATCATGGCGTGGAATCTGATGCACATGGCGCAGATGCTGCGCGACCACGGCGGTTTCCCGGTCGGTGGGAATGTGGCTTCGAAGTGGCGCGACGGGAGCAATGCGGCGGATCAGGATCCGCAGGGGTTCTGAGTGTGCCGGCTACCGTGCGTCCAGCCGACCCGAAGTTCCCAGACGCTTTACGTTCGGACCCGGGTATAACATGGCCCCATGCCGCTGCACGAACTGACCTATGCCAGCCTGGCCACGCGCGAGATGTCGCAGCCAGATCTGGTCGAACTGCTCGACGCGTCGCGCGAGACGAATCTGCGCCGCGGCGTGACCGGGTTGCTGCTGTATCGCCACCAGGAGTTCATGCAGCTGCTCGAAGGTGACCGCAGCGAGATCTTCGAGCTTTACGAAACGATCTGCGCCGACCCACGCAACCGCAACAATTACCTGATGTGGGAGGGCGCGATCGAACAACGGTCGTTTCCCGACTGGTCCATGGCCTTTCTGGCACCCGACGCGCTGGAACTGCGTTCGTGGCCTGGTTACAGCGACTTTTTCGACACCAGCTACGACGCGCTGGCGCACCGCGGCAACGCATCGACCGGCAAGCGATTCCTGCTCTGGCACCGCGAGGCCTTTCTGCGGCAGCAGCACCGGGCCGCGAAAGGCGGCAAGCGCTCGGGGACGTAGCGTCGCGCAGGCCCTTCTGCCAGCCGAAGTCAGGGAGCAGGCCAGCGGCCAAGGCCAGGACACTCGATTTTTGGGCAGGTGATCGAGAGTGCCTCAGATCCGGCGAGCGCGCGCAATCCATGGCATTCGCCTGTCGAAGGCAAGACACATCGGTGGCTATTTCGGCAAAATTGGCTCCATGCCTGCACGCTGACGAGCCTCGCCGCAGAGCAGCTGTTCCAGACGGCGACTCACCCACCCGAATCCGATCTGCTCCTGCTCGAGACGCAAGCCCTTGCGGATGCGGTTGTCGCGCAAGTCGTCGTACAGCGCGTTTTCCTCACGCGTCAACC
>CAZADK010000787.1:0-2009 GCA_964483855.1 uncultured Rhodoferax sp. | reverse complement strand
CGACGCGGAAGGTGTCGAAGGCCTGCATGCCCCACTTCATGAACTCGTAACGTTCACGGTTGCGCTGGAACTCGATCTTCATGTTCAGGTCGAGCGAATTCTTCTTGCCGTAGTGGTCGACGGTGACCGAGTGGTCGACCACCATGTCCACCGGCACCAGCGGCTCGATGCGCTTGGGGTTCTTGCCCAGGCGCACCGCGACGCTGCGCATCGCGGCCAGGTCGGCCAGCAGCGGCACGCCGGTGAAATCCTGCAGCACGACACGCGCGACCAGGAACGGGATCTCGTCGGTGCGCGCCGCCTTCGGCGACCAGTTGGCCAGTTGCGCGACATGTTCCCGGGTGACCCGTTTTCCGTCGCAGTTGCGCAGCACCGACTCGAGCACGATGCGCAGCGACACGGGAAGTCGCTTGATGTTGGGGAACTGGCGCGCCAGCGCCGGCAGTGAAAACGCGGCGGCTGACTTGCCGGACGGGGTCGTGAAGGTTTTGCGGGTCGTGGCGAAAGCATGGGTCATGGCATGGGTCTCCTGCGCGCGGTTGCGCGGGTTTCCATTCTGACAGGCGCAGCGAAGCCCGTGTCGTCGGCGCGTATCCGGGCCAACCCGCGACTCCCGGCAGACGCCCTGGCGCAGCACTTTCGGGGGGGCCGGCCGAGGCGCCTTGCGGTGGTCCACCGGAATCGGCCTTTCAGGCGGCAACGGCGCAACTTCGTGTATCTCGTTAGACTACCGCTCTTATCTGCAGGGTGTCCCGGGTTGCCCAAGCCCCAACCGATGCCCATCGCAGGCAAAAGGCGCGCCACTGCCGGCTGCCGACGGGAGCCGTTCCGACCCCCGGCCAAGAAAGAACACCCATGTTGTCGACACCCATTGTCCTGCGTCTGCCCATACTGCCCGTTCGCCGCCGCCGCGCAATGACCATCGTCACGCTCGGCGCGGCCGCCCTGTTGCTGGGTTGTGGCGCCAAGGACAGCGGCGCACCGGCGCCAGGTGGTGGCCGGCCCGCGATGCCGCCGGCGGAAGTCGGCGTGGTGGTGGTGCAGCCGCAAACCGTGGCCCTGCAAAGCGAATTGCCCGGCCGCGTCAGCGCGCTGCGCGTCGCGCAAGTGCGGGCACGGGTCAATGGCGTGGTGCTCAAGCGATTGTTCCGTGAAGGCAGTGACGTCCAGGCCGGCCAGAGCCTGTTTCAGATCGACGCGGCCAGTTACCAGGCCGTGGTCGACAGCGCGCAGGCCGCGCTGGCCAGGGCCCAGGCCAACCTGGCGCAGTCCGGCGCGATCGCCGAGCGCTTCAAGCCGCTGGTGGCGGTCAACGCGATCAGCCAGCTCGAATACAGCAATGCCGTGTCGGCCCAGCGCCTGGCCGACGCCGACGTGGCCAGCGCCAAGGCGGCACTGCAGACCGCGCGCATCAGCCTCGACTACGCCACCGTGCGCGCACCGATTTCCGGTCGCATCGGCCAGGCGCTGGTCACTGAAGGGGCCCTGGTCAGCGCGATCGAGGCCACGCAGATGGCGCTGATCCAGCAGACCGCTTCGGTCTACGTGAACTTCACCCAGTCCAGCGGCGAGGTGCTGCGCTTGCGCAAGGCCATGGCCGGCAACGCGCAGCGCGGCGCTGACAAGCATGGCACCGCGGTGCGCATCGTGCTCGAGGACGGTTCCATGTTGCCACGGCCGGGGCGACTGCTGTTCTCGGACCTGAATGTCGACGCCACGTCCGGCCAGGTGACACTGCGGGCCGAGGTGCCCAACCCGGACGGCATGTTGTTGCCCGGCCAGTACGTGCGGGTGCGGCTGGCACAGGCCCAGCTGCCATCGGCGATGCTGTTGCCCCAGCAGGCGGTGACACGGTCGAATCAGGGGGACTCTGTGCTGGTGGTCGGCGCCGATGGCGTGCCGGCCAAGCGCCAGGTCAAGCTCGGTGCGAGCCAGGACAACCAATGGATCGTGCTGGAGGGGCTGAAACCGGGTGAGCAGGTGATTGTCGAGGGCTTCCAGAAGATGAT
>CAZADK010000786.1:1681-2010 GCA_964483855.1 uncultured Rhodoferax sp. | reverse complement strand
ACCACCCCTTTTTCGTCGGGAATGTAAACGAGGTCTTCGACCAGCACGGGCGAAAACGTCCCGAGCCCGACGTGGAGGGTGAACTGGCCTTGCGCAAGGGCTGGCCGGCATTGTTTCGGGGCTACCTGGATCAGGAGGAGCGATACCGCAAATGCTTCAGCGGCGACCTTTACCTGACCGGTGACCTGGCGCGGCGCGATGCCGACGGCTATTTCTGGTTCGTCGGCCGCGCTGACGATGTCATCAAGTCTTCGGGCCACCTGATCGGGCCGTTCGAGGTCGAAAGTGCGTTGATGGAACACCCGGCCGTGGCCGAGGCCGGCGTGATC
>CAZADK010000786.1:0-1671 GCA_964483855.1 uncultured Rhodoferax sp. | reverse complement strand
AAAAAGGCGCTGCGGCTGGAGTTGATCGGGCACGCACGCAAGCGCCTGGGTGCGGCAGTGGCGCCCAAGGAGATCGCATTTCTGCCCACCTTGCCGCGCACCCGCAGCGGCAAGATCATGCGTCGGCTGCTCAAGGCGCGGGAGCTGGGGCTACCCGAGGGCGATACCTCGACACTGGAGGCAGGCGCATGAACACCATGAAGACGCGCATACGGCCAGCGACACCCGCTGCGCAGGGGTCAGGCACCGACGTGCCGGCGCCGCCGACCGGACCGGTGCCGTTCGATCGCGAACGCGCGCTGATGCTGCTGGGCGGCATGTTGCGTATCCGCCGCATGGAAGAGAAATCAGCCGAGTTGTATGGCCAGGGCAAGATCCGCGGATTCCTGCACCTGTACATCGGCGAGGAAGCGGTGGCCGGCGGCATGATACCGGCGTTGCAGCCGCAGGACAACGTGGTGGCCACGTACCGCGAACATGGCCACGCGCTGCTGCGTGGGGTGTCCATGGATCGCATCATGGCCGAGATGTACGGCAAGGCCGAGGGCTGCTCGCGCGGACGCGGTGGCTCGATGCACCTGTTCGACGCCCAGGCCCGGCTGTATGGCGGCAACGCCATCGTCGGCGGCGGGCTGCCCGTGGCCACCGGGCTGGCGCTGGCCGCGCGGCAGTTGAACGAGCCGCGTGTCACGGCCTGTTTCTTTGGCGAGGGCGCGGTGGCGGAAGGCGCGTTCCACGAGGCCATGAACCTGGCCGCGTTGTGGCAGTTGCCGGTGCTGTTCTGCTGTGAGAACAACCTGTACGCGATGGGCACCGCACTGGCGCGCTCGGAGTCGCGGGTCGATCTGTGTGCCAAGGCGGCGTCCTACGGCATGCAGGCGGGCAGCATCGACGGCATGGACGTGGTGGCCGTGCATCAGGCAGCGCTGGCAGCGGTGAAGCAGGTCCGCGCCTCCTTGGCGCCGATATTCCTGGAACTGCGGACCTATCGCTTTCGCGCGCATTCGATGTTCGACGCCGAGTTGTACCGCGACAAGGCCGAGGTGCAGGCATGGAAGACACGGGGTCCGATTCATACGTACACCGCGCGGCTCAAGGCGCAGGGCCTGCTGACGGAGCAGCAATTCCTCGCGCTCGACCGGCAGGTCGCCGAGGAGGTTGACCGGGCCGTGGCATTCGCCGAAGCCGGCCATTGGGAGCCAGTCGGGGACTTGCTGCGCGACGTCGTTGCCGCGCGGCAGGATGAGGCCGACGCGCCTTCGGAATCTTCTGGAGTGGCACCATGAGCGCCGCCAAGTCACGCAAATCCCCTGATGCCGCGCCGGCGAAAAAAAAAGCCGTGGCCATCGACGACCGGGGTGGCGACCTGACCGGCGCCCGTGCCGCCTCGCGCTCGAAATCTGCATCGAAGCGTTCGCCCGCAACGGTGAAGGCCGGTGGCGGGGTCGGCGCAGGCCGCATCAGCTACCGCGATGCGATGCGTGCGGCCCTGCAAGAGGCCTTGCAGCGCGACCCGCGCGTGATGCTGATGGGTGAGGACGTCGGTCGGTATGGCGGCACCTACGCGGTCACCAAGGGGCTGTTGGCGGAGTTCGGTCCCGAGCGCGTGCGCGATACGCCGCTGTCCGAACTGGGGTTTGTCGGCGCGGCCATCGGCGCGGCGACAAACCC
>CAZADK010000785.1:0-2012 GCA_964483855.1 uncultured Rhodoferax sp. | reverse complement strand
CCGGGTCGTGACGACGGTCACGCCGGTGGCGAACTGGCCCAATGCGATACGCAAGGCGCGGTGGTTAGTGGCGGCGGCGGCGCTCGCCTGCACCGCTGCAGACGTTTTGAAAGTGTTTGCCATCGGGCGACATCATAGAGGACCGCTGCCGCGCCGGAGCGAGTCGCTGCGTTATGCTTGCCGCTCCGCTGCGCGATGAAGCCGATTGACATGACCGACGCCACCGACGACCGCAAACATTTCACGCAAGCCGTTGTGCAATTGGGCGAACGCCAGGACGTGGTGGCGTCCAGGGCGATCTTCAACAGCCAGGGTATGAAGATCGTCGACAAGGGCGTGGCCATCAACCTGCGCCTGTACGACAGGCTGATGCAGCACAAGCTGAGCTCGCCGCTGGAGGACATGGTCGTCAGCGTCAATGGCGTCACCGGCGACGCACTCAAGCGCACCGCGGCCTCGATCATGCACGAGGTCCCGTTCTTCGGGCGGCTGGCGCCAGAAGGCGCGCCACGCAAGCTGATGCTCAACGTGATCGAGACCGTGCCATTGCCAGAGGCCATGGCCTTTCAGTTGACGGTCGCCCGCGACGTGCGGCCCGAAATCTACATGAACCTCGTGCGCACCGCCTTGATTGCGATCTGGCTGGTCAACAAGGGGCCGCTGGCACCGCGTTTCGATCTGGGCATGGCCGCCGCTGCAGGCCTGCTGCATGACATCGGAATGTTGCACGTCGATCCGGTGCTGCTGCAGCCGGCACACCGGCTCAACCGGGACCAGCGCCGCCAGCTGTACTTGCATCCGTTGCTCTCCACGACCCTGGTCGAACGTCACCACCAGTATCCGCGCGAGGTGATTCGCGCGGTATCGGAACATCAGGAGTATCTCGACGGATCGGGCTACCCGCGCAACTTGTCCGGCGATGCGATCAGTGTGCTGGGCCGGGTGTTATGCCTGTCACAGGTGGTGGCGGCGATGTTCGCTCCCGGGCGCAGCGCGCCCGAAATGCAGTTGTCCGTGCTGCTGCGTCTCAATGCGCACCGCTACGACCCTGGCCTGTCGGCTCGGATACTGACCATGATCCAGCCGCAACTCGACGTGCTCAGCGCCGCCGTGGTCCTGCTCGATGACCCGGTAACCTTGCTGGGCGAGATCGACGCGGTCCTCTCGCAGCTGCCGCTCGATCTCGGTGCCAACGCCGCACTGACACCGACGCGCAGTGACGGCATGGTCTTGGTGGCCGACCATGGCACCAAGCTGCGCCGCGCACTGGCCGGCGTGGGTGCGGTTCCCGATCAGCTGGCACAGCTGGGCGATGCGGTGCAGGACGAGACGGTTCAGGTGGAGCTCACGCTGCTGGTGCGCGAGGCCAGCTGGCAGCTGCGTACGCTGGGGCGCGAAGCGCGCAGGCGTTGGCGCAATGCAGCCGACGAGGCCTATCCCACGCCGATGCAGCTGTGGCTGGACCGGATCGATACCCTGGTCGCAGCGGTAAGCGGGTCATTGCCGGAGCCGGCCGCTGCGCACGACGCGACCGCCGCCTGACAGGCGCCGGCGGCGGGTGCAGGCATGATCGTCAGCCTGCTGCCGACGGTCAAATTGCTACCGTCTGCCGCGCCGGGCGTGCGCGCTGGGCCGGGTCTGATTCAGCTTGCCGGCAGGCTGCGCTGGCGCAGTGCCTCGTACAGGCACACGCCGCTGGCCACTGACACGTTGAGGCTTTCGACCGCGCCGCGCATCGGAATCCGCACCAGCTCGTCGCAGGTCTTGCTGGTGAGTTGCCTCATGCCCGCACCTTCGGCACCCAGCACCAGCGCCACTGGCTGGTGCAGGTCGGCCTGGTACAGTGACCGTGGTGCGGCATCGCTGGTGCCGATGACCCTGATCGATCGCTCCTTGAGCTCGGTCAAGGTACGGGCCAGGTTGGTGACCATGAAATAGGGCACCGTGTCGGCGGCGCCGCTGGCGACCTTGGCCACCGTGGCGTTGATCCCGGCGGCATGGTCCTTGGGGGC
>CAZADK010000784.1:0-2014 GCA_964483855.1 uncultured Rhodoferax sp. | reverse complement strand
ATGCCAGCCAGGGTGACGGGTGGCGGGTGACGGGTGACGGGTGGCGGGTGACGGGTGACGGGTGGCTTGGCCGGCGTCAGGGGAGCTTGATGCCTTTGGCGGCGAAGCCGTCGACGATGTCGGTCTGCATGCGCGTGAAGGACTCGTTGAGCGTCATCTCGTTGTTGATGGCCTGGTTGATGCGCGAAATCATGGCGTTGAACATGATGCGGTTGTGCTCATATCCCTGGAGCCTGAATGCAATCGGCGAGGTCGCCGTCACCTGTTCGACCGCCACCGCCAGCGATTTCTTGACGTTGGTATCGTCGGTCTGGTAAGCAATACCCTTTTTCGCCAGGCCTGCGTGCGCCGGCAAAAACAGCGTGCGGGCGTGGTATTCCTGATAGACCGGCTCGGAGGCAAAGTACTCCAGCACGCGCGCCACTTCGCGCGGATGTTTGGTCGTCTTGATCGGCACCAGCGCTGCGCCGCCGGGCATGCCGGTGCAGGCGGCTGGGCCGCAGGGGCTGGCCACTGCCTGCCAGTCGAAGGTCTTGCCGATGGTCTTGGCGAACTGGGGCAGCTGCCAGGTTCCGCTCATGTAGAGCACGACCTGTGCATTGGAGAACTCCTCGTTGGCGCCGCGGTAGGTGGTGCCCCCCACCGAACCCCACAACGTCTTGGACATGGTGCCGTCGCCGTGCCAGTCATGGATCTGCTTCATGGCCGCCTTGAAGCCGTCGTCGATCAGGGCTGGCTTGTCACCGCCGAGCATCTTGCCACCCATCGAGATCGCCATGCCGGACATGCGATGGCCTGAGCGGTCGAAGGCGATCGGATAGGGTGCCTTGACTTTTTCGGCCACCGCCTTGCTGGCCCGGGCCCAGTCGGCCCAGGTCGCCTTCGGACCGGGCAGGGGTATGCCGGCCTGCGCGAACAAGGTCGTGTTGACGAACGCAATGGTGAGCGCGAGTTGGCTCATCACGCCATAGATGCCGTCCTTGTTGCCGCCACCCGGGCGAAGCCAGGGCAGCGTGGATGCGAAGTTCTCGTCGAAATACGCCGGGTTCTTCACGAATGGGCGTATGTCGAGGTAGTGGCGCGACAGGCCTCCCAGATCCGTCACGCGGGCCAGGTCGGGGCCTTGTCCGCTGTCGAGCAGGGCCGGCAGTTGCTCGGAGATGGTCTTGAACGGCACCCGGTCGATGACCACCTTGATGTCCGTGTTCTGTTTCTCGAACCGGTCGAGCAGGTCGCGTATCACGTCGCCCTCGTTGCCGTCGGAATACCACATGATGCGGACCGTGGTCGGTTGCGCGGTCTGGGCATGGGCCTGCCCCGCAATGCCCATGGCCATGACGGCGCACAGGCCTGCTGCGGCCAGTGTGGCTGCAGCCGCTTTGAATCGATTGATCATATTGATTGCTCCTGAAGTTCTTGTTGAGATTGCACAAGGGGTATCACGTTTGGGTTCCATCGCGTAGGGGCGGGAACGGGCAGGCCGCGGTGTTCATGCGGACGACATGACGGCCTCCTTGATCCCCGGGGTCAGGATTCTTTTCCTGTCCGCAAGGATTGCGCACCGGCAGACCCATGGCCATGGCCTGCGCCGTAAGCGACAACTCGCACACCTTGAAGCAGTGCTGCTGCGTCATCGCCGTTTGCGTCCGGTTGACGATGTCGAAGCGCAGGTCTTCGTAGTAGGTGAGCGGCACGTCCGAGCAGTCGATGTGGCGGGTGCTGGTACGGTCGGTCAGGAACAGATGGTCTGCGCCCGGTCGGCCGGCCACGTCGATGTACTTGCGCAGCTCGATGGTTCCTTCGGTGCCGACAAGGGTCAGCCGGCCATCGCCCCAGGTGGAAAGACCATCGGGGGTGAACCAATCGACGCGGAAATAACCGGATGCGCTGTCGCTCTGAAGCACGACCTCACCGATGTCCTCCAGGTCGGGCGCATCGGCGTGGGCCCGGTTGAAGGTGCTGGCACTGACGATGCGCCCGACCTGGAGGACATCGGTGAGGTCGTGCTTCAGAG
>CAZADK010000783.1:0-2016 GCA_964483855.1 uncultured Rhodoferax sp. | reverse complement strand
AGCCCCATGCCCTGTGCCCGGCGACGGCGACGGTGGCGGTGGCGGTGGCGGGCGCATCTTCAGGCTGCGACCAGACGATGGTGCCGGCGGATGTGTACCCAGGCCAGCAGCAGCGAAACCGTTTGCAAGGCGGCGCAGAAATAAAACGGTGCTCCGATGCGCCAGTCGCCCTGCGGCAGGTGCGACACCACGGCCAGCAACGGTGCGCCGATCATCGGCGCCAGCACCGCCATCAGGCTGCCCAGCGCGCTGATTGCGCCCAGTGTCTGACCCTGGTTGCGGCTGTCGGCGGCAGCCGAGATCATGCTGTTGACCGCCGCCGTGACCGTGCCGCCGAGCAGGTTGACGCCGATCACCGCGAACATCATCCAGCCCGCGGTGGCGGCGCCCCACAGTCCGTACGCCAGCGCGGACGACAACAGGCCCAGCACCGCCAGTTTCTGCGGGGTGAACCAGCGCAACAGGTGGCGCATCAGGAAACCCTGCACCAGCACCGAGGACACGCCGACGGCGGCCAGCGACCAGCCGTTCTCGAGTGGTCCCCAGCCGAACTTGAACGTGGTGTACAGCACCCAGGTCGTGTACAGCACGAACTGCGCCAGGCCGCTGAACGCCACCACGCCGACCAGCGGCGCGACACCTCGCAACTGGGTCAGTTTGCGCAGCGCGCTCAAAGGGTTGGCGCTGCGCCAGTCGAAGTCCTTGCGCCCGTGCGCCGGCAGGGATTCGGGCAACACGAAATATCCATACGCCAGATTGAGCATTGTCAGGCCACCGGCAACCAGGAACGGCAGCTGCAGGTCTATGGCGCCGAGCAGGCCACCCATCACCGGCCCGATGATGAAACCCACGCCCATCATCGCCCCGAGCAGGCCGAACCGGCGTGCGCGGTCGTGCGGCTCGGTGATGTCGGCGACGTAGGCATTGGCGACCGCCGCGTTGGCCTGCATGGCGCCACCCATCAGGCGTGCGGCGACCAGGACCCAGATCTGGGTTGCGAATGCGGTCAGGAAAAAGTTCACGCCCAGGCCCAGGATCCCGAACAGCAGCACCGGGCGGCGGCCATATCGGTCGGACAAGGCACCGAGCACCGGCGAGGCCAGGAAACTCGCGATGCCGAACGCGAACGCCACCACCCCGTACCAATAGGCCTGGTCGGCCGGTGACGTGCTGAACGAGCCGACCAGTGCCGGCAGCACCGGGATGATCAGGCCGATCGCGAGCATGTCGATCAGCACCGTGATCATGATGAACGGCATCGCGGCCTGGCGAGTGGAGCGCAACGAGGAGGTCGGCATGGTGGTGGGCCAAGGCACGGACGACACGCGCGCCGGCGCTGCGCGGCGTACCGGCGGTGGGCCTCAGTTGGCTGGATCGATCGGCTTGAGCACGGTGCCGAAGTGCTCGTGCAAGGGCTCGTGGCCCAGCGGCGGGAACTCGATCGCCGCCGTCGGCACGTCGTGTTCGGGCAGGTGGTCCAGCAGATGGCGGATCAGCGTGATGCGGCCTCGGCGCTGGTCATTGAAGTCCACCAGTGCCCAGGGCGCATGCGGCTTATGGGTGGCGCGCAGCATGGCGTCGCGGGCGCGGCCGTAGTCGGCATATTTCGAGCGCGCCTGCAGGTCGACCGGACTGAGCTTCCAGCGCTTGAGCGGATCGGCCAGCCGATCGGCAAAGCGTTCTTCCTGCTGCGTCTGGTCCACGGTCAACCAGTATTTGAAGAGCAGGATGTCGTCATCGACCAGCAACTGCTCGAACACCGGAACCTGCTTGAGAAAGGCCTTGGCCTCGGCTTCGCTGCAATAACCCATGACCCGCTCCACGCCGGCCCGGTTGTACCAGCTGCGGTCCAGCAGCACGATTTCGCCAGCCGCCGGAAGATGCGCCGCGTAACGCTGGAAATACCACTGGCTGCGTTCGCGGTCGCTGGGTTTGGCCAGCGCCACCACCTTGCACTGGCGCGGATTGAGTGTCTCGGCAATGGCCGAGATGACGCCACCCTTGCCTGCGGTGTCC
>CAZADK010000782.1:0-2016 GCA_964483855.1 uncultured Rhodoferax sp. | reverse complement strand
CAATTGCTCGACGCCTTGGGTGAGCAGGTGCAGCGATATACCATCGTCGACCTCTCCGGCAGCCTGCAGCGGCGCCAGCGCGCGACGCTGGCGCGTTTCGCCGGCAAGGTGCAGTGGGCCACGCAGTTGCCCCAGGCCATTCGCGGTGTCGTGGTGGGTAACGAGGTGCTGGACGCCATGCCGGTGCGGCTGCTGACGCGCACCGGTGGCCAGTGGCAGGAACGGGGTGTGGTGCTGGGGTTGGACGGCCAGTTGGGCTGGCAGGACCGGCCGACCGAATTGCGCCCGCCGATACCGCTCGACGGCGAGCACGACTACCTGACCGAGATCCACCCGCAGGCCGAAGCCTTCGTGGGTACGCTGGTTGATCGGCTGGCGCAAGGCGCGGTGTTTCTGGTCGACTACGGATTTGCCGAGCGTGAGTATTACCACCCGCAACGCAGCATGGGCACGGTGATGTGCCACCAGGCACACCGGGCCGACGCCGATCCGCTGATCGATGTCGGTGCCAAGGACATCACCGCGCATGTGAACTTCACCGGCATTGCATGGGCCGCGCAGCAGGCGGCCGAGCAGGCCGGCGTGGCCGCCGATTGGCATCTGCTGGGTTACACCAGCCAGGCCCGGTTCCTGCTGAACTGCGGCCTGGGGCAGATGCTGGAAGCCGCCAGCCTGGCCGAACGCAGCATGGCCAACAAGTTGCTGATGGAGCACGAGATGGGCGAGTTGTTCAAGGTGATCGGTTTTTGCCGCGGCACGCCCTGGGACGCGATCGGGTTCGCGCAGGGCGACCGCAGCCAGCGCCTGTGAAGGCCCGTCCATGATCCGCTGGCTGGTCGTTGTCTTCCTGGTGCTGTTCCTGATCAGCTGGTTCACCCCGGCGTTGCGCAAACTCGGATTCGGTCGCCTGCCAGGCGACTTCCGGTTCAAGCTGTTCGGGCGCGACTTTCATCTGCCGGTTGCCACCACCGTGCTGGTCAGCGCGTTGGCGGCCCTGGTGGCGCGCGTGTTGTGACCCAGTGGCGGGCCGTCGCCGCGCCGCGTTGGGCCCTGCTGGCGCTGGTCTACGGCGCCTTCATCAGCCTGGGTCTTCCCGACGGTGTGTTCGGCGTGGCCTGGCCGCCGATGCGCGCCGATTTCGCGGCGGCGCTGGCGTCGGCCGGTTGGGTGACGATGATCATGACCGCCGCCTCGGCCGTGTCGGGTTTTGCCAGTGGCTGGGTGCTGGCGCGGCTGGGCACCGGCCGGGTGGTGGCGATCAGCGGCTTCCTCACCGCGCTGGCCTTGCTGGGTTTCGGATTTGCGCCCGGTTTTGGCTGGATCTTGCTGCTGACGGTGCCGCTGGGCCTGGGCGCCGGTTCGGTCGATGCGGGGTTGAACCATTTCGTCGCGCGGCATTACGACGCGCGTCACATGAACTGGCTGCACGGCTGCTGGGGCATCGGCGCCACCATCGGTCCGATGATCATGGGCGCGGCGCTGGCTGGCGGCGCCGGCTGGCAAGGGGGTTACCGCACCCTGGCGCTGATGCAACTGGTGCTGGCGGTGGTGTTCGTGTCGACCTTGTCGATGTGGGCGCGCGAACCCGAGCAGGCGGCCGCTGCCCAGCCGGACCGGGCGTCGCCCCAACCGACAAAAACACCGCCCCCCTGGGCACCCTGGCTGGCGGCTTCCCTGTACCTGGTCTACGCAACCATCGAGGTTGGTACCGGCCTGTGGGCAGCCAGCATCCTGGTCGACGGCCGTGGCATGGCGCCGTCGGAGGCAGGGGTCTGGGTGGCGGGCTTTTTCGGGGCCATCATGGCCGGGCGTTTTGCGATCGGTCTGGTGGCGGTGCGGCTGGGCAACCGGACCCTGGTGCGCGCCGGCATCCTGATCGCGTTCGTCGGCGCGTCGCTGGTGGCGATCCGTGGTGTGCCTGGCGCGGTCGCGCTGGTGGGTCTGGTGTTGCTCGGCCTTGGCTGCGCGCCGATCTACCCGTCGCTGATGCACGAGGCCACACGGCGCTTCGACCCG
>CAZADK010000781.1:0-2031 GCA_964483855.1 uncultured Rhodoferax sp. | reverse complement strand
GATCTGCCGGCCGACCGTGAACACCGGGTTGAGCGCGGTCATCGGCTCCTGAAAGATCATTGCGATCTCGCTGCCGCGCACCGAATTGAGCGCCGACTCCGACAAGGCCAGCAGGTCACGCCCGCCATAACGCACATGCCCAGTGACCGTTCCCGGCGCCAGAGCGAGGATGGACAGCGCGGTCAGCGATTTGCCTGAGCCAGACTCGCCGACGATGCCCAGCGTCTCGCCGGGCGCCAGCACGAAGGACACGTCATCGACCGCGACCTGGCTGCCCTCGAAGGCGACCCGCAAGTGCTCCACCGACAGCAGCGGCTCAGAGCGACAACCTCTCACGCTCTCAGCCATGCTGGACCCTCAGGCGCGGATCAAGCACGTCGCGCAGGCCGTCGCCCAGGAGGTTCAGGCCCATGGCGGTGAGCGCGATCGCGATGCCCGGGAACAGCGCGATCAGCGGCGCCTCGCGCAGATAAGCCTGGCCCTCGGCAATCATGTTGCCCCAGCTCGGTGTCGGCGGCGGCGGGCCGACCCCCAGAAAACTCAGGATCGACTCGGCCAGCACGGCATACGCGAAGATGAAGGTGAGTTGCACGATCAACGGCGCCAGGCTGTTGGGCAGGATATGGCGCCAGATGATCCAGCCATCGCGCGCGCCACTGGCCACTGCCGCCTGCACGTAGTCCATTTCGCGCACCACCAGCACGGTGCCGCGCACGATACGCGCGGTGCGCGGCGTATACACCGCCGACAGCGCCAGCACCGCGTTGATGGCCGACGGTCCGAGCGCGGAGGCGATGGCGATCGCCAGCAGGATGGCCGGGAACGCCATCAGCGCATCCATGAAGCGCATCAGCGGGCCGTCGAGCCGCTTGAAATAACCCGCCAGCAGCCCGATCAGCGTGCCGGCCACACCGGTGGCCAGCACCACCGCGAAGCCGATCGACAACGACAGGCGCGCGCCATACATCAGGCGGCTCCAGATGTCGCGCCCGTAGTTGTCGGTACCGAGCAGGAACTGCCATTCCGGCGTGCGAAATCGGGCGCGCACGTTCATCTTCTCGGGCGCCGCCGTGGCCAGCACGTCCGCGAACAAGGCCATCGCCAACACCACGCCAAACAGGATGAAACCGGTCACGAACAACTTGTGGCCGAGCAGACGCCGCCACAGGCTGCGACCGATGGCCGAGGGCACGGGTGCCACGTCGGCGCCCGCGGGCGCCGGGGCAGTGGTGGCGGAATCAGGAGCGGCCATCGTACTTGATGCGCGGATCGATCACCGCATACAGAAGATCGACCATCAGATTGAGCAGCACCAGCACGGTGGCCGTCACCAACAGGCCGCCCTGGATCACCGGATAGTCGCGGCTGAAAATGGCGGTGGCGAGCAGTCGGCCCATGCCGGGGATCGAATACACGGTCTCGATCACCACCGAGCCCGACAGCAGCAGACCGAAGCTGATGCCGATCACGGTCACCACCGGCACCATCACGTTGCGCAGCGCGTGCTGGCCGACCACCATGCGCACCGGCAGGCCCTTGGCCCGCGCGGTGCGCACATAGTCCTGGCGCAGCACCTCGAGCATGGTGGCGCGGGTGATGCGCGCCAGCAGCCCGATCTGCAGCATGGCCAGGGAAATACCCGGCAGGATCAGGCTGCGCACCCACTCCACTGGGCTGTCGGCGAACGGCGTGTAGCCACCAGCCGGCAAGACATCGAGCCAGACACCGAACGCCACGATCAGCATCAGGCCGAGCCAGAAGTTGGGCACCGACACACCGATCAGCGCCACCACCAGCACGGCCTGGTCGACGATGGTATTGGCCTTGAGGGCCGCAATGACGCCGATCGGCACGCCAATCGCGACGGTAAGCGCCAGCGCGAAACCGGCCAGCGCCAGCGTGACCGGCAGACGCTCCAGGATCGCGTCGGTCACGGAGCGGTTGAGCAGCAAAGACTGGCCCAGATCGCCGCGCAGCAGAGCGCCGTACCACTCGAGCAGACGCACGCCGAACGAGCGGCCCCGGCCGAGT
>CAZADK010000780.1:0-2032 GCA_964483855.1 uncultured Rhodoferax sp. | reverse complement strand
GGGGGCAGCGGCACCGGCAGCGGCAGCGGCGGCGAAGCCCGCGCCGACACTGCCCGGCGCGCCGCCTGCGGCGGCCCAGGTGCCCCCGGCCATCGTGCTGCCACCGGTCGCGCAGCTACCCGCGGTTTCCCAGGCCAGCACACCCCAGGCCTACCGGCGCGACGCGGCCGTCCACCTGTATGCACACAACGCCGCGCGAATCTACAAGGGCATCCTCAAGCCGCACCTGTATGCGATCGGTGTTCTCGATATCGAGATCGACCGGCAAGGCCAGGTCACCGGCGTCAGTTGGCGCCGCGCACCCAAACATGCCCCGGAAGTCATGGCCGAGATCGTGCGTACCGTGCGCGCTGCCGCGCCCTACCCGATTCCCGCGCGCATGGGCCGGGTCACCTACAGCGATATCTGGCTGTGGGACAAGAGCGGCCAGTTCCAGCTTGACACCCTGACCGAAGGCCAGATGTAGCGCATTGTCTTCCCGGTGCGGCTCAGGAGCCCCGGTAGGTCGCATAACTCCAGGGGCTCACCAGCAGTGGCACGTGGTAGTGCTGGTCGGTCTTGGCGATGCCGAAATCCAGGTTGACCCGATTCAGGAAGTTCGGCTGCGGCAACAACACCTGCCTGGCTCGGAAGTATTCAGCCACGTCGAACTCCAGCCGATACAGGCCACGCCGCAGGTTCTTGTCGTCGTACAGCGGGCCATCCGGATTGCGTCCGTCCTGGTTCAGCGTGAACCGCTTGACCAGCGCAGCCACACCATTTGCATCGACCGTGTACAGCGCAACCTGCATGCCAGCGGCGGGCACGCCGTGCATGGTGTCCAGAACATGTGTGCTCAATCCCATCGCGATCCTCCTGGTGAGCGCCCCCCGCCCTGGCTTCGCCAGGCCCCCGAGAGGGTGCAGACAACAAAACAAAAGTGTATGCAGTTTCTGGCGCAATGGCTATCATCCCGGCATGGAATCGTCGTCCACCGCGCAGATCGTGCAATCGTTGACCAAGGCGATCATCGAGCATCGACTGCTGCCGGGCAGCAAACTGGCGGAACAAAAACTGGCCGACCATTTCGGCGTCTCGCGCACCCTGGTGCGACAGGCGCTGCTGCAACTGGCGCAGCAGCAGCTGGTGACGCTGGAGCCGGCCCGCGGCGCCTTTGTCGCCGCACCCTCTGCCCAAGAGGCCCGCCAGGTGTTCGCGGTACGCCGCATGCTGGAATGCGAGATGGCGCGCGCGTTCGCTGCCCAGGTCACGCCGGCCATGGCCCGTGCGCTGCGCAAGCACATCGCGCAGGAGAAACGGGCCG
The DNA here is from genome assembly GCA_964483855.1 of uncultured Rhodoferax sp. Taxonomy (GTDB): domain Bacteria; phylum Pseudomonadota; class Gammaproteobacteria; order Burkholderiales; family Burkholderiaceae_C; genus CAISIP01. Next base: position 729 of record CAZADK010000780.1, on the reverse strand, counting down.
TCGAGCTGGGCGACACCGGCGACCGCACCGAGCTGCTGGGCGACTTCCATGTGCGCATGGCCGAACTGATGGGCAACCAGGTGCTGGCCCAATTGCTGGGCCAGCTGATCTCGCGCTGCGCGCTGATCGCGCTGATGTACCAGGGCAGCCACGACGCGATTCACTCGCACGACGAACATGTGGAGATCGTGCATGCGCTGGCCGCGCAGGACGGCGAGCTGGCCGCGCGGCTGATGGCCGAACACCTGAGCCATGTCGAGGCACACCTGACCTCGGCCCGCAGTTACCCGAGCAACGACATTCGCCAGGCGCTGGCCTGAACAACCCACTCCCTTGCACCCATGTCCGATTTCCATCCCGTCTACGACAGCAGCGCAGCGTACCCCCGCGATCTCGTCGGTTATGGCGCCACCGTACCCCATGCCCGGTGGCCGGGCGGCGCCCGCATCGCGCTGCAGTTCGTGCTGAACTACGAGGAAGGGGGCGAAAACGCGGTGCTGCACGGCGACCCGGCATCCGAACAATTCCTGTCGGAGATGTTCAACCCGGCCGCGTTCCCGGCGCGCCACCTGAGCATGGAGAGCATCTACGAATACGGCTCGCGCTCCGGCGTCTGGCGCATCCTGCGCGAGTTTGAGCACCGGCAGCTGCCACTGACGGTGTTCGGTGTCAGCATGGCGCTGCAGCGCCATCCCGAACTGACCGCAGCCTTGCGGCAACTCGGCCATG
>CAZADK010000779.1:0-2040 GCA_964483855.1 uncultured Rhodoferax sp. | reverse complement strand
CTCCCAAGTTTCCTCGCACCCCCTTGGGGGGCCTGGCGAAGCCAGGGCTGGGGGCATTCGTCACGAAACGCCGGGCCGCTCCCAAGTTTCCTCGCACCCCCTTGGGGGGCCTGGCGAAGCCAGGGCTGGGGGAAATATCATGCTCCGAGAGCGCCGGTGGGTGGTTTGCGCGCGCGTTCAAGTCGATTGCCGTGCCCTTGGGCTCAATGCATCGCGACCGGGGTGTGGGCCAGGGTGGCATACCCTTCGAGGGTGTCCTCCACCTCTTCCTGGGTCGGTTTGCTGGCCTGCCAGGCCATGATCTTTTGCTGGAACAACTCGGCCCAGGATCCGTCGAGATAGATCTCCTTGCCCGAACGCTTGTCGATGATCTCGAACCCATGGCGCGGCATGTAGGGGACGGCGCGTGGCGCCCCGGCCACCGGTGTGGGGCCGGTGTCACCATTGGCTTGCGCCATTTCCGGCGCATTGGCCAGCATGTGGTTCACGCAGAAGGTGTCCGAGTCGTACAGGGTGTGCATGATGTCATTGTCCGGTAACGGTAATGCCCCTGCACTTGGTTGCGTTTCGGCCGATTGCAAGCCAGCCATCGGCCTTGCGGCCGACGTCACGGCGGGCGCGAAGATCGCCATTGCTGATCCAGGTAATCGCCATTCGCGAACGTGATGAGGATGCGCGCCGGCAGAAAGCCGAGTTCGGGTGCGAGCCAGAGTTCGACTTTTTGCCCATGGTCCTTGTTTGGAAGCCGCACCAGTTTGAGTGCTGGCACATGCCCGCCTGGCAGGTACAACATTTCCTCACGCTCCACGCTGAACACCCAGGGCTCCGCTTCGCGCGGGCCGACGGTCTGTATCGTCAGCGTCGTGCCGATGGGAAAGTCGAGCGGGTCGCCGGCCACCAGCGCGGCGAGTTGCGCGAAGATGCTCAGCTGGTCCTGCGCACCGGGCATCAGGTCGGCCTGCGGCGTGTTGGCGCTGAACACGATGCGTCCGTGCTGGCGGTCGAAATGCGCAGCCCTCTCGGAGCGGAATTTGTCGGAGAAACGCGTCGGCGCCAGGCCGCCGCCGGTCAGTTTGCCGGTGCTGGACAACACCCGCTTGCCGATGATCCAGTCGCCCATCTCCATGCGCATCTCGTATGTGGCACCGTCCTGCAGCCAGGTCATGTCGCCCATGGCCTTGTATTCGAGCCGGCCGCGTTTGCCGACGGCGTTGAAGGAAAGCCGGATCGACCCCGGGATGGTGAGCGGGCGGGTCGCGGCACCCGCAACCGCAACCGCAACCGGCTCCGGTTCGGGGGCCGGGGCCGGGGCAACCGGAGCCGACTGCTCGACCGGCGGCTCCTGCAGCGGGGCAAGGGCGACCGCCGCAGCGGCAGGCGTGATCGGCGCCGGCACGGGTGCAGAGGCGGGCTGGGCTGGCTCCCCCACGACCACGGCTTGCGCGGAAGGCTCGGGCGTTGCCGCAAAGACTGGCGCGGGCGGAACCGGTTCGGGCGTGGACGCCGGTTCCGCCGCACGGATAGCGGACGACAAGGCACCGTCGCTCCTCGGCGGCAACGGAGGTTTCGGGCGCGGTTCGGGCCTGGGCCGGGGCGTGATGCTGATCGGGCGTCGCGGCAACGTGGCAACCGTCGCCGCAGGCGGCTGGATCTGGATGCCGCGGGTCGTGAACACCCGGGTCGAGAGCGTGTCGGGCGCCTGCAGATTCATCGCCATGCCCCGCAGCGTCAGCACATGGGCCAGTACGACGACGGCTGTCAGCAACCAGACGACGCGGGTCGGGACCGGAGGCGTCTGCGGCGGCAATCGTGCCGGCACCACGTCACCCCTTGTGGCCGAGGTCCGCCGACAGGTGTGTGGCGGCATCGCGCAGTGCCCCGGCGACGGCGCCGTCCCGGCCCTGGAAACTCCTGAGGAAACGCCGGGCCGCCCCAAGTTTCCTCGCACCCCCCCCGGGGGGCCTGGCGAAGCCAGGGTTGGGGGCCATGAGGAAACGCCGGGCCGCCCCAAGTTTCCTCGCACCCCCTCGGGGGGCCTGG
>CAZADK010000778.1:0-2043 GCA_964483855.1 uncultured Rhodoferax sp. | reverse complement strand
ACTGCGTTCGCTGCCCCCCGAGGGGGCCGTCAGTCCCTTCGGAACGGCCGGGCGGCACTGACGTGGACTGGACCATCGTCGTCGACAGCCTGCCCCAGTATGTGGGCGGCATACGGACCACGCTCGTGTTGCTGGCCATCAGTCTATCCAGCTCATTTGTGCTGGCGGTTCCACTGGCGATTGCCCGCGTGTCGGCGCGGCGCTGGATCTGGATGCCGATATGGTTCTATACCTATGTGCTGCGCGGCACGCCGTTGCTGGTACAACTGTTCCTCATCTACCACGGGCTGGCGCAGTTCGAGGCGGTGCGCGAGAGCGTGGCCTGGGTGTTGCTGAAGAACGCCTGGTTCTGCGCCTGGTTGGCCTTCACGCTCAATTCGACCGCCTACACCACCGAGATTTTTGCCGGCGCGCTCAAGGCCACGCCGGTGGGCGAAATCGAGGCCGCGCGAGCTTATGGGCTCGGTGGGTTGCGGCTTTACACCCGCGTGTTGTTGCCCAGCGCGCTGCGCCGGGCGTTGCCGCAATACAGCAACGAGGTGGTCGGCCTGATGCATGCCACCGCCATCGCCAGCACCGTGACACTGGTCGATATCACCCGTGTGGCGCGCGACGTGAACGCCAATCACCTGCTGGTGACCGAATCGTTCGGTGTCGCCGCCGTGATCTATTTCGTCCTCACATTCACACTGGTTGGCGGCTTCAAGTTGCTGGAGCGGCGATACCTGCGCCACCTCCAGCCGCAATCTCTGGCCTTGTCGACCGAGGCCCGGGCCTGAAGCTCGTCCACCCCCCATTCGCATGCACCTCGACACGCTCGAACTCCAGAGCCATTCCCCCGGTACCCGTCACAGCCTGCAGGTACTGCGTTTCGGCAGACCGGGAGCGACCCCCAAGGCTTATATCCAGGGCGCGCTGCATGCCGACGAGGTACCCGCCATCCTGGTGACCCGGCAACTGGAGCGAAAGCTGGCGGCACTCGAGGCAGAGGGAAAGTTGCTCGGCGAAATCGTGGTGATGCCATTCGCCAACCCGCTGGGTCTGTCGCAACAATTGATGGGACAGCACCAGGGTCGATTCGACCTGCGCGACGGGCGCAACTTCAACCGTGGTTTCGCCGACCTCACGGACGGCGCAGCACGTGCCGTGCAGGACACGCTGGTCGACGATCCCAGCCGCAACACCGCACTGATCCGCGCCGCATTGCGCGCGTGCGTGCAGCAACTGACACCTTGCAACGACGCCGAAGACCTGCGCAAGCAACTGTTGCGGCTGGCCATCGATGCCGACATCGTGCTCGATCTGCACTGCGACTCCGACGCCGTGCTGCATCTGTACGCATTGACGCCGCAGCGTGCGGCTGCCGAGCAACTCGGCGCGGCGCTCGGAGCGCAAGCCGTGTTGCTTGCGACCGATTCGGGCGGCTGGCCTTTCGACGAGGCATGCTCACGGCCTTGGTACCTTCTGCAGCAACGGTTCCCTGCTCGGCCGATCGAAATGGCATGTTTCGCCGCCACGGTCGAACTGCGAGGCGAGACTGATACCAGCCATGAACTGGCACACCGCGATGCCGATGGACTGATCGATTTCCTGCGCCAACGCGGCGTGCTGGTTGCCGACGGCACCAAGGCAGCGTCCGCGCAGTGCGACGCCACGCCGCTGGAGGCGTCGGAGCCGATCACCGCACCCCACGCCGGAGTCGTGGTGTTCCACCGGGTCAGCGGCGAACGTGTTGCGGCAGGGGACGCCATCGCAGACCTGGTCAACCCAGCCAGTGGCGCCGTCACGACACTGCGCTGCGCCTCGGCCGGCGTGTTGTATGCCCGCTGCGGCTCGCGCTGGGCCCACCCCGGAAAACGGCTCGCCAAGATCGCCGGAACCACGCTGGCACGGTCCGGCAGCCTGCTCAGCCCTTGAGAGCGCGAGTGGCAATTGCTTGAGCCCCCCTTTGAGATCGAACCAGGCCGACCATGACCACACCGATCTACCTGCAAGCCGACAACATTCACAAGCGATTCGGCAACAACGACGTGCTCAAGGGCG
>CAZADK010000777.1:0-2046 GCA_964483855.1 uncultured Rhodoferax sp. | reverse complement strand
CTTTGGCTCGCAGGCGGTGATCGCAATCGAGAATGTGCGGCTGTTCAAAGAAACCCAGGAGTCAATGGAGCAGCTCAAGGCGTCGGCCGACGTGCTGGGCGTCATCAGCAGTTCGGTGGCGGACACGCAGCCGGTATTCGGGCAGATCCTGCGCAGTTGCCAGGAGCTGTTTGCGTCGAACGAGTCGGCGGTGCTGCTGGTCGATGCGCAGGGCCAGATCGATATCGCCGAATATCTGGGCTCGTCGCGCGAGGCGGTTGCCGCCAGCCTGCCGGCGCCGGTCGAACGTACGCCTGCGGGGCGCGCCATCCGCGAGGGCCGTGTGTTGCACTACGCCGATGCGATGGCCGGCGGCGATCAGCCGAAGGTGATTCGACGTATCGCCGAAGAGGTCGGCAACTATTCGATTGCAATGGCGCCGATGGTGTGGAAAGGACGCGGGGTAGGCACGATCCAGGTGGTGCGCCGGCCGGCGCGTCCCTTCGCCGACAAGGAGCTGTCGCTTCTCAAGAGTTTCGCGGACCAGGCGGTGATTGCGATCCAGAACGCGCGCATGTTCAACGAGACCCAGGAGGCGCTCGAGCGCCAGACTGCCACGGCAGACATCCTGAAGGTCATCAGCAGCTCGCCCTCCGATGTATTACCGGTTTTCGATGCCATCGTCAGGAACGCAGTGCGGCTGTGTGATGCGGTCTATTCGGCCGCGCTCAAGGTCGAGGGTGGGCAGTTGCACCTGGTGGCCACCAATAGCTGGCCGGAGGAAGGACTGGCGCGGGCGCAGCAGTTGTTCCCGATGCCGATCAACACGGATCACCTGAGTGCGATCGCGGTGCGCGAGAACCGCGTGATACACGTGCAAAGTATCCAGGACGACCCCTCGGTACCGGCCACTTCACGCGAACTGGCTGTTCTCACCGGCTACCAGGCCCTGCTGGTTGTACCCATGGTGCGCGAAGGCCGTTCGCTGGGCGTGATCGTGGTGGCGCGCAAGAGCGGCTTCACAGCCGAACAGATCGACTTGCTCAAGACCTTTGCCGAGCAGGCCGTCATTGCCATCGTCAACGTCGGCCTGTTCAACGACACGCAGGAAGCGCTGGAGCACCAGACCGCCACTTCCGAAGTGCTGCAGGTGATTTCGCGCTCCACCTTCGACCTGGAGCCGGTGTTCCGCACCTTGGTGGAGAGCGCACGGCGCCTGTGCGGTGCGCAGACCGGCATGATTTTCCGCAACCAGGACGGTGTCATGCATCTCGCCGCCGGAGCGGCGGTCAGCCCGGCGTTCATCGACTTTGTGAAGGAGCATCCAATAGCGCCGAGTCGCAGTGCCGCGACGGGCCGCGCAGCGCTTGAAGGGCGCACCATTCATATCCTGGACGTCGAGCAGGACCCGGAGTATGCCTACTCCGGCAAGTCCATAGAGCGCTACCGCACCATCATCGCCGTGCCGCTGCTGCGTGACGGCCGGCCGATCGGCGTGTTCACGCTCTGGCGCCACCACGTACAGGCTTTTACGCCGCGCCAGATCAAGCTGGTCGAGACGCTGGCCGACCAGGCCGTGATCGCGATCGAGAATGTGCGGCTTTTCAATGAGACGCAGGAGGCACTGGAGACGCAGACTGCCTCGGCCGACATCCTGCGCGTCATCAGCGCCTCGCCGACCGATGTGCGGCCGGTTTTCGAAGCCATCACGGCCGCCGGCGCAAGCCTGATGGGCGGGGCCGGTGTGTCGGTGCTGCTGCGCGCAGGCAACTGCTTTTCGATGGTGGCGTGGCACCGCGACGGCGAGCAGGTGTCGTTGGCGGCGCAGACGGCCAATTTGCAGATCGACCCGGAGCACAACTTTCCGTCGCGGGTATTTGCGAGCGGCAAGCCGCTGCATATCCATGACTGGACCGCCATCGACCTGCCGCCACATGAGCACACCATCTTCGCGGCCTATGGCATCCACTCCTCGCTGATGACGCCGATGCTGCGTGCGGGCGAGTGCATCGGCGTGTTGGCTGTGACCCGTGCCGCGGTACGAGCGTTCGATGCCCGGGAGACGGC
>CAZADK010000776.1:0-2055 GCA_964483855.1 uncultured Rhodoferax sp. | reverse complement strand
GTGTTGCAGGATGGCCGGCGCCTGGCGTTCGCCACCGAAGCCAAGGCCTTGCTCACGTTGCCGGGCGTGCAGGCCGAGCTCGACCCGTCGGTCGTGGCAAGCTACCTGCATCTGGGTTATGTGGCCGCGCCAGGTTGCATCTTCAAGGGCATCCGCAAATTGCCTCCGGCAACCTTGCTGGCGATCGAGGATGGCGCCGTGCGTGAATGGCGCTACTGGCGCTTGCCCGAAACCATCGATCGGCAGTATTCGGAACGCGAATGGATCGATCGGGTGCGCGCGCAACTGGAAGCGTCGGTACACATGCAGATGGTCAGCGATGTGCCGATCGGCGCGTTCCTGTCTGGCGGCGTCGACTCCAGCGCGGTGGTCGGTTTCATGGCCCGGCATTCGGCGCATCCGATCCGCACGTATGCCATCGGTTTCAGTGGTGGCGAGGCAGAGGCTCTGTACAACGAGTTGCCTTACGCAAAACAGGTGGCGGGCCTTTTTGGCACTCAGCATCGAGAGATCGTCGTCAAGCCCGATGTCGTGGACCTGCTGCCCAAATTGCTGTGGCACATGGACGAACCGATCGCCGACACCGCATTCATCACGACCTACCTTGTCTCGCAGTTTGCCCGCCAAGACGTCAAGGTGATCCTGTCGGGTGTCGGCGGCGACGAACTGTTTGGCGGTTACCGACGCTACCTGGGGGAGCACTACGCAGCTCGGTACCAGCAATTGCCCGCCTGGTTGCGCCGCTCGGCCGCCGCGGTCGCCAGACGTCTGCCGGCGGATCGGCATTCGGGTTTGCTCAACACGCTGAGGCTGGCCAAGGGTTTTCTGACATCGGCCGAATTGCCTGCCGATGAACGCTACCGCAGTTACCTGCAGGTGATGGACCGGCAGACGGTTGCGGCATTGCTGCTGCAACCGGAAGTTGCCAGGCAGGACCCTCTGGCGCAGGCATTCGCCGGTGCCGGCAACCAGGACGCGCTCAATCGCATGTTCGCGGTCGACGCCGAAACCCAGTTGCCCGACGACCTGCTGATGTTGACAGACAAGATGAGCATGGCCGTATCTCTGGAATGCCGGGTTCCGTTGCTGGACCATGAACTGGTCGAGCTTGCTGCGGCCATGCCCGGTGCGATCAAGGTCCGCGGTGGGCGGCTCAAGCATGTGCTCAAGCAGTCGCTGAGCGAATTGTTGCCCAAGGAAATCCTTGATCGCAAGAAACGCGGTTTCGGCACGCCGATGGGGGCCTGGCTCAAGAAGGAGCTGGCACCGCTGTTGAGCCGTTTGTTGGCGCCGGAGGTCGTCGGCGCGCGTGGTTTGTACCAGCAACCGGTGGTCGACCGCCTGATGGCCGACCATGCGGCGAACCGGATCGACGGCACCGATGCGTTGCTGGCCATGATGAACCTGGAGATCTGGAGCCGCATCTATCTGGACAAGCGTGACCCTGTGGACGTGGCTGGCGAATTGCGAAGTTACCTGTCATGAACATTCTGTACGTCTGCCACCGGTTTCCGTACCCGCCCAAGCGCGGCGGCAAGATCCGGCCGTTCAACATGATCCGGCATTTGACGGCCAGTGGTCATCAGGTGACGGTGTGTTCGCTGGCGCGTTCGGAGCAGGAGGCGCAGGAAGCCCAGGGCATTGCACCCCACTGCGAAGCATTCGAGATCGGGCAGGTGCAGGAATGGGCCCAGATGGCGCGCATGGTGGTGCGCCTGCCACTCATCACGCCGTCGTCGATGGGGTATTTCTACTCGCCCGCACTGAAGCGGCGCATCGACGCGCTGCTGGCGTCCAAACGCTGGGACCTGATCTTCGTGCATTGCTCGTCGGTGGCGCAGTACGTGGCACATGTGCGTGGCGTCCCCAAGATTCTGGACTTCGGCGACATGGACTCCCAGAAGTGGCTTGAATACGCCAACTACAAGCCATTCCCCTTGTCCATGGGTTACCGACTCGAGGGAACGAAGATGCTGGCTGCCGAAAAGCGCCTGGCGCGGCAATTCGACTTGTGTACGGCCACGACCCGCGCCGAATGGGAAACGCTCAACGCTT
>CAZADK010000775.1:0-2066 GCA_964483855.1 uncultured Rhodoferax sp. | reverse complement strand
ACCTGGGCATCGGCCTGATGTTGTCGATCGCGCGGCGTATTCCACAGGCCGACAAGTTCGTCCGCGACGGGCGGTGGCCGCAGGGTCCGTTCCCGCTGACACGCAAGGTCAGCGGCGCGCGGCTGGGCATCGTCGGCCTGGGCCGCATCGGCCAGGCGATCGCCGACCGGGCCAAGGGTTTCGGCATGTCGATCGCATACACCACGCGCAACCGGCGCGCCGACAGTCCCTACCCGTATTACCCCAGTGCGCAGGCGCTGGCGCGCGAGGTCGATTTCCTGCTGGTGATCACGCCCGGCGGCGAGGGCACACGCGGCCTGATCAACGCCGATGTGCTGGCAGCGCTGGGCCCCAAAGGCTACCTGATCAACGTAGCCCGTGGCTCGGTGGTCGATCTACCGGCACTGGTGCATGCGGTCACCACAGGGGTCATTGCGGGCGCCGCACTCGACGTGTTTGCCGATGAGCCCAACGTGCCCGAAGAATTGCGTGCGCTCGAGAACGTGGTGCTCACGCCGCACATGGCCAGCGGCACCTGGGAAACCCGCGGCGCCATGGCCGATCTGGCATTTGCCAACCTGCAGGCCCACTTTGCGGGCAAACCGTTGCTGACCCCGGTGCCCTGATGATCAGGAATGTGCATGGCAACACGGTGGACTACCTCGGTAGCGCCATCGTGGCCGGCCGGTTCGGCGCGGTGGGCGCGATGCCGCCCGAACCGTTGTTGTGCGAGGAACTGGGCCTCAGCCGGACCGTGATCCGCGAGTCGGTCAAGTCGCTGGTGGCCAAGGGACTGATCCAGACCGGGCCGAAGGTCGGCACCCGGGTGCGGCCGAGCAGCCATTGGAACTGGTTCGATCCCGAGGTGATCGGCTGGCAGGCCAAGGCCGGCCTGACGCCCGAGTTCATCCGCGACCTGCAGGATCTGCGCCTGATCATGGAGCCGGCGGCGATCCGCCTGGCGGCCGAGCGTGCCACCGCGGCTGATATCGCCGGGGTCGAACAGGCTTTTGCGGGCATGGTCGATGCGGTCGAGCACGAGGGCGACTATGTCCGCTTCGACCTGCTGTTTCACCAGGGGCTGATCCGTGCGTCGCACAACCGCATGCTCGAGAAGATGGACCAGGCCCTGGGCGCACTGCTGCGCACCAGTTTCGAGATCTCGACGGTCAAGACCGGGGGGCCGCGTCAGTCCTTGCCGATGCACCGGGCGGTGCTCGATGCGGTGATAGCGCGCGACCCGGATTTGGCCGAACATGCGATCATGGTATTGATTCAGGACGCACACAAGGACATGGCGCAGGTGCTCATGGCACGGCGCGCTTTGCCCCGGACCCAGAAGACGTCGCGCAAGGCCCGGCAGGTGGCGTGAAGCCATGTCGCCTGCAGGGCCTGCCACTTTTTTTTCCGCAACCTCAACCCAAGGAGACCTTCCGATGAAATTCAAGTTAGTTGCAACCGCTGTCGTAATGACAGCATCCCTGCTGTCGGCTGGACAGGCCAGAGCCCAGGAGAAGATCACCATCTGGTGGGAAAAGGGCTTCTACAAGGCCGAGGACGACGCCTTGTTTGCCGTCATCAAGCGTTTCGAGGACAAGTTCAAGATCAAGGTCGATCTGTCCCTGTATGCGACGCAGGAGGTGATCCCGAAAATGGTGGCGGCGCTCGATTCGGGCAATCCGCCCGATGTCGGTTTCGGCAATGTGCTCGACTTCCAGGTCACGGCGAAGTGGGCCTACGATGGCAAACTGGAAAATATCGCCAGCGTCATCGATCCGATCCGCACGCGCTTCGAGCCGGCGGCGCTGGCCACCACGTTCCTGTATGACAACAGCAGCCAGACCCGTGCCTACTACGCGTACCCGATCAAGCAGCAGACCATGCACATCCAGTACTGGAAAGACATGCTGGCGGACGCGGGATTCAAGGAAAGCGACATTCCGAAGGAATGGGATGCCTACTGGGATTTCTGGTGCACCAAGGTGCAAAATGGTTATCGTCAGAAGACCGGCAGCCGCGGTTTCGGCACCGGTTTTCCGATGGGTGTGGATTCGAGTGATTCGTTC
>CAZADK010000774.1:0-2069 GCA_964483855.1 uncultured Rhodoferax sp. | reverse complement strand
TCCGCCGCGTCATCGACGTATTGCAGTTACGCCAGCATCCGCACGCTCCGGTCATGCTCGATGCCGCTGCCCGCACCGCCCAGCAAGCTGCCGATGCACTGGGTGTCGCGCTAGGGCAGATCGCCAAGAGCATCATCTTCCGGCGCAAGCCTGACGACGTGGCGGTGCTGGTGGTCACCTCCGGCGATCGCCGAGTGAACGAAGAACAGGTTGCCGCATGGGTTTGCGCAGATGGGCAGAAGCTGGGACGCGCGGACGCTGAGTTCGTGAAGTGGCGCACCGGCTTTTCCATCGGTGGTGTGCCGCCTTTGGCCCATGCCAGCGACTGCGTCACGCTGATCGACCGCGAATTGTTCCGGTTCGACGAAATATGGGCCGCCGCAGGACATCCGCACGCGGTGTTCAAGCTCACGCCGCAGCAGTTGCAGCAACTCACCGGTGCGCCGGTGGCCGATGTGGTGATGGAACCGGTGGCGCCATGAACACGATCGATACGCTGCTGGCGCTGGCCGAACTGGCGCAGGATCCAGCCCATAGGGTGCCGTCACCGTGCATCTCGGTGTGCCGCATGGACCCGGCAGGCGGGCTGTGTCACGGTTGCCTGCGCACGATTGACGAGATCATCGCCTGGGGGCGCATGGACGAACAGGCAAAACGCCAGGCATGGGGCGAAATCGCCGCGCGCGCCGCGCTGCGCCCGGTTTGAGGTGGCAGGGGGACAAACATGAAGCAGATCGACTTCTACTTTGACTTCATCTCCCCCTACGCCTACCTGGCCTTCGAGCACCTGCCGGAGGTCCTGATGGGCCACAGCTACTCCGTGCGTTACAAGCCGGTGCTGTTTGCCGCGTTGTTGCACCAGCATGGGCAACTGGGCCCCGCCGAGATCGCACCCAAGCGGGACTGGACCTACCGCCAGGTGGCGTGGCTGGCTCGCCAGCACGCGATCGATTTCCAGTTGCCATCGGCCCATCCGTTCAACCCGTTGGCGCTGCTGCGCCTGGCACTGGCCTGCGGTGGGCTCGACGACTTGCCCAATCGCTTCGCGACCGAAACCATCTTCCACCATGTCTGGCGTGGGGGCTTGGATGCGGCAGATCCACAACGTTTGCAGTCGTTGACGGCGCATCTGGCGCCGGCGCGTGACCCGGCAGAAGCCGATGTGAAGACGCGGCTCAAGTCGCTGACCGACGAGGCCGTGGCCCTTGGCCTGTTTGGTGTGCCGACGCTGGTCGTCGATGGCAGGCTGTTCTGGGGCTTCGATGCCTTGCCGATGCTACGCGACTATCTCGCTGGCGATGCATGGTTCAATGGCCCGCAGTGGGAGGCGGCGGCCGTGCTGCCGGTGGGGATTCGTCGACAGGGCCGCCATATAGGGCAAGACGAGAAGATTGCATGACTGTGGAATTGCTGATCGAAGCTGGCCTGCGGGCCTGTCGCAACCCGGCTATGGCTCCTGCGGCCGAGCCATACGGAAATTTGCGTTCGCAGGTCCTGTCGCAGGAAGGGTTCGATGCCGCCGAACATGAAATCCAGCAGTGGCCCGGTTATCGAACCACGCCGCTGCTGATGTTGCCGGCCCTGGCGCGGCAGTTGGGTGTGGCGTCTGTCCTGTACAAGGACGAAGGCGCGCGGTTCGCGCTCAAGAGCTTCAAGGCACTCGGTGGCGCGTATGCGGTCTACCGGCTGCTGGCGCAGGTGATCATGGCGCACAACGGTGGCCGGCCGGTTTCCGCGGCCGAGGTGCTGGCGGGGCGCTGGCGCGACGTCGTGCGGCATATCACCGTAACCTGCGCCACCGACGGCAATCACGGACGCTCCGTCGCATGGGGTGCGCAGATGTTCGGTTGCCGCTGCGTGATCTACATCCATGCCACGGTCAGCGAAGGCCGGCGGGCAGCCATCGCCCGCTTCGGCGCCGAGGTGGTGCGGGTGCCGGGCAATTACGACGACTCCGTCCGGCATGCCAACGTCCAGGCCAGGGCCCATGGCTGGACTGTTGTCAGCGATACGACTCATGAGCGCCCCCAGCCCTGGCTTCGCCAGGCCCCCCAAGGGGGTGCGAGGAA
>CAZADK010000773.1:0-2070 GCA_964483855.1 uncultured Rhodoferax sp. | reverse complement strand
TGTTCGTCACGCTGCTGGTAGTCACCTACTGGGCCGACTTCGTGCTGGCGGTGCCGCGGCTGTTCGGCAAGGCCAACTGAAGGGCGCGCGCCGTGCAGCGACTACTCGTCTACCAATCGCCGTGGGCCATGGAGCAGCGCCGTCCGGACGGCTTCGAGTGGCCGCTCGGGCAGAAGTTGCAGATGATTCGAGACGCTGGTTTCGATGTCGTCAGCGTGCGCTTCTTCGACCGCGGCTACGCCCGGGAAGTCACCGGTTAGTTGCGCGAACGGGGCTTGTCGTGGCAGGCGCGGTGTTATCCGCGGTGTGTCGATGACTTGGTGCCGGTGCTGCCGGACTTCGGCGCCGACCAACTCAACCTTCAGGCCGACGTGCGTCCGCATGCGCTGGGCGAATGTGTGCCACTGATCGTAGGATGGTGCGGCTTGGCGCAGGACGCCGGGTGCATCGCCCCGCGCAGCCAGCAGGCATTGAACCAAGTCCTCCTTGCGGATATGGCTCTTGCGAACGTGCTCAATCTCAAGCCCCGCGTTGGCGCAAACTTGTGCTGCCCGTCAACGAACAACCTGACACAGCGGTTCAGCAAACTTCGCGCAATCAAAAATTCGGATGACGCGACCAAGGAAGTAACCTGCCAAGGCATTGCCATTTTTCGCTTCGTTCTCCAGCGTCAAGTCGATACGCTCGAGAGCCAAAGGATCAAGGCGCGGCTGCCGCTGTTGCATGCTTGTCGGTTGGTTGTAAAGGCAGGAGGTTGTCAAATCCCGCTTTGCGCAATGGAGCCGAAATCTCGGCGGTAACGCGCCGGAGTCACGCCGACACAGTTCTTGAAGTTTCGGGTGAAATGCGCCTGGTCGGCGTAGCCACTGAGATAGCCGACCTCGGCCAGACTGGCAGAATTTTCCAGCAGTCGCCACGCAGCCACTCGGCTGCGCGCCTCGGTCAGGATCTGGTTGTAACTCAGGCTGCATTCGGCCAACCGACGTTGAAGCGAACGCGAGGACAGCGCGAGTTGTTTCGCCATTGCGGGCACATCGGGCACCAACACGAGATCAGCCAACAACGCATTGCCAATCCTGCAAGCAATGTCCGACCAATGGTCCGGCTGAAACAGGTCGACAGGAACAGACGGTGCCTGTTCTTCTGCAGGCTCTGGAATGGAAGTCCAGGTGAACGTCCAGCGGGACGAGCGCCCATCTGAAGCCAGCAATGGCAGGTTGCGGGGATTGAGCTCGGGGTAGATGCGAACGTCTCCACAGTCGATGGCAACACCTTGCACACCCATCGCTTCAAGCAGACCTGCGAGCACCCCGGATACGACAAGATCTTCCGCGATGGAGGGAGAAGCGCCCGTTCGGTTGGCCCGATGTTGCACGCAAGCGTGCAAAGCACCTGCATGGACGAGGTCGGTGCGACGCAGGGAGTGAATGTATTTCTCCAACCGGTGCCATCGCAGAAACAGCCCTTCGGGGCTGGACGATGTCGTCATGGCCCGGTAGGTTGGCTCATGAGCGAAGTGCCGCACCCTGGTCCGCGACCCAGCAGCACGAGGCATTGCAGCCCTCCGACAGCAACCGCGTGCTCCAGCAGTTTTCGCTTCGCGGTGGTCCGCGTCCAGTTCCATGGTTGGCTTGCGCGTCTGGGTCAACTCGGCAACAAGCGGTGGCAATTCCAGGCCAAGCTGCTGCATGCCCTGCGACATGACCCGCATCATTGCGGTGCTGGCGAATTCGCTCATGGTGATCCAGGCAAGGTACCGAAGCGCTCCTTTGGCCAGAGAGCGGCTTGGCGCGGCGTATCCATCACAGCGTCACCCTTCAGGTAGGACGGACTGGACTTTGGGTCTTTGGTGGTCTCGAACTGACCACTCTGTGCCAACAGCCGAGTGCCATCGGCGCTGAACGAAAGGCGGGTGGGCGACAGGAAAAAGCGCATGCCAAAGCTCCCGCGCTGCAACTCGACAACGCGCAGCGATACCACCATCGTGATGACGGACACGCTCTACGCTGATGGATGACTGGATCGTCGTTATCAGCAAGGCGCCACGCTGCTGTACCTCAGCAATGTGCG
>CAZADK010000772.1:0-2073 GCA_964483855.1 uncultured Rhodoferax sp. | reverse complement strand
ACGACAGCCTGATGACCGTCAAGCTCACGCCCAACCTGGCGCATTGCCTGAGCGTGTTCGGCGTGGCGCGCGAAGTGGCCGCGCTTACCGGGGCGCCGCTTTTGAGCCCCGCCATTGCGGCCGTGCGCCCCGGCTGCGATGACAAGCTGCCGGTG
This sequence comes from uncultured Rhodoferax sp., assembly GCA_964483855.1. Classification (GTDB taxonomy): domain Bacteria; phylum Pseudomonadota; class Gammaproteobacteria; order Burkholderiales; family Burkholderiaceae_C; genus CAISIP01. The sequence continues at coordinate 1,918 of CAZADK010000772.1, read as the reverse complement.
CATATCAGCGCGCCCGACTTGTGCGGCCGCTTCACCGGCCGCATCGTGCGCAACGTCAACACCCGGGCCGCAACTCCCGCCTGGATGGTGGAGCGCCTGGCACGTTGCGGCCAGCGTAGCGTCAACGCGCTGGTCGACATCTCGAACTACGTCATGTTCGAGTTCGGCCGGCCGTCCCACATCTTCGACCTGGACAAGATCCACGGCGGCCTGGACGTACGCTGGGGCAAAGCCGGCGAACAACTCAAGCTGCTCAACGGCAACACCGTAACCATCGACGAGGCGGTGGGCGTGATCGCCGACGACCGCGAGGTCGAGTCGCTGGCCGGCATCATGGGAGGTGACGCGACCGCGGTGTCGGACGACACCCGCCATGTGTATGTGGAGGCTGCGTTCTGGTGGCCGCAGGCCGTGGCCGGCCGTTCACGCCGCTACAACTTCTCGACCGACGCCGGACATCGTTTCGAACGCGGTGTCGACCCGAGCCTGACCGTCGATCACGTCGAACGCATCACACAATTGATCATCGACATCTGCGGCACTGGCGCCACGGTCTGTGGCCCGATCGACGACCAGCAGGTCAACCTTCCGAAACCCGGGCCAGTGACGATGCGGGTGGCGCGTGCGGCCAAGGTCATCGGCATGCCGCTGACCTTGGAGCAATGCCAGGCGGCCTTGTCGCGCCTGGGCTTGGCACCGGCCAGCGACGCCGCCCGGGGCACGCTCACCGTGGCGCCGCCGGCGTACCGATTCGACCTGCAGATCGAGGAAGACCTGATCGAGGAAGTGGCGCGCATGGTCGGTTTCGACGCCTTGCCCAGCACACCGCCGCAAGGCCCGATCACCGCCCATATTCGGCCCGAGGCGCAGCGCAGCGCATTCTCCGTACGCCGTCAGCTGGCCGGCCTGGGTTACCAGGAGACCATCAACTACAGCTTCGTCGAGGCGCGCTGGGAGCGTGAACTGGCGGGCAACGACAACCCGGTCAAGCTGCTCAATCCGATAGCCAGCCAGATGGGTGTGATGCGCTCGTCGCTGCTCGGTTCGCTGTTGCAGGTGCTCAAGTTCAACCAGGACCGCCGGGCCGCGCGGGTGCGGGTGTTTGAACTGGGCCGCGTGTTCCTGCGCGACGCATCGGTGCAGGATGGCAACCGCGCGGTGGCCGGCCTGCACCAGCCGATGCGGCTGGCAGCGTTGGCCGCGGGCAGCGCTGATCCACCGCAGTGGTCCGGCAAGGACCGCGCTGCCGACTTCTTCGATGCCAAGGGCGAGGTCGAGGCCCTGCTGGCGCCACGACGCGCCACCTTCGTGGCCGCGCAGCACCCGGCCATGCACCCAGGCCGCTGCGCCCGGGTCGAGCTGGACGGCAAGTCCATCGGCTTCGTCGGCGAACTGCATCCGCGCTGGCGCCAGGCCTATGAGCTGGCCCATGCACCGGTGATGTTCGAGCTCGACCTGGACGCGGTGTTGCAGCGCCCGATTCCGGTGTTCTGCCCGGTGTTCAAAAACCAGCCGGTCGAACGCGACATCGCGGTGCTGGTATCCGAACAGGTCAGCCATGCGGCCCTGATGGCCTCGGTGCACGCGGCGCCCACCAAGGGGCTGTTGCGCAGCGCGACCCTGTTCGACGTCTACCGACCGAAGGCTCAGCCGCTTGCGGATGACGCTGGTGTTGTTGTTCCTGCGCAGCCAGCGGAAAAAAGCCTGGCGGTTCGCTTGACGCTCAATAACGACGCCGCTACCCTGACCGACGAGGAGATTGAGCAGGCGGTGCAGGCGGTGCTGGGCCAGCTGGCCACCGACCTGGGGGCGCGGCAACGCGCTTGAGAGCACCCCCGGCCCTGGCCTGGCCAGGCCCCCCGAGGGGTGCGAGGAAACTTGGGAGCGGCCCGGCGTTTCGTCAAGATCGCCCCCAGCC
>CAZADK010000771.1:0-2076 GCA_964483855.1 uncultured Rhodoferax sp. | reverse complement strand
GGCCTGTGTAATCACCAGTTCGCCGACCAGATTGATGAGCTGGTCCACCTTGTCCACCGATACCCGCAGCGTGGCCGACTCGGCGGTACTTGCGGCCGCTGGCTTGGCGGCTGGGCGCGCAGTTGCGGCAGAGGCAGCGGCAGCGACACTCGGACCCGCCGTGGCCGGGGCGCTATCCGGCGAGCCGGGAGCACCATCGAAAAAGCCGTGGTCCGTGGGTGCCGGTGCCTCGGCTGGGGCGCCCGGCGCTCCACTATGAAAACCATAACCGGCGCCCAGCGGCGCGAGACGAACAAGCGACGCGTCCACGTGAAAGGTGATCAGGTCCAGCAACTCGGCGTCGCTGCTGGTCGTCGTGACCTTGAAGCGGCGCATGCCGTCGGCACCGGTGCCGCCGTCGAGCGGTTCGATCTTGCCCAGGTCGACAATCTCCGAAAACATCGACACCACGGTATCCACGGCCTCGTTGTCCTGTGCCGGTCCGATGGTCAGCTCCAGCAAGCGCAGCGCCGAGGGCGCAGTGGCGCTGTCTGGCGCCGGTGCCTCGGCGGATGCGGCCAAAGGGGGGGCCGATGCCGGTGCCGCGTTCTTGGCAGACGGGGCAATCTGGGCGGCGCCGCTGGACATATCCCGAATGCCACTGAGAAGCGCCGTGGTGTCGATGATCTCGTCGTGTTTTCCCTGGTGCCGGCCCAACTGCGCCTTGAGCGCGTCGCCGGACTGCAGCAGTACGTCCACCATGCCCGAGGTCGGCGCCAGTTCGCGGCGGCGCAACTTGTCCAGCAAAGTCTCCATTTGGTGCGTCAGCGCGGCCACATCGGAAAAGCCGAAAGTGGCGGCGCCGCCTTTGACCGAATGCGCGCAGCGAAAAATCGCATTGAGCTCTTCGTCGTCGGCCGAGACCAGGTCGATCTCGAGCAGCAGGCGCTCCATGGTGTCGAGGTTTTCACCCGCCTCCTCAAAGAAGATCTGGTGAAATTGCGTCAGGTCGATGCCGGCGCTTGCGTTGGCTTCTGTCACGTCGTTCATACAGGGTCCCGCGCCGTGGGGTCAGCGAATGACTTTGCCGATGACCTCGACCAGCTTGGCCGGATCGAACGGTTTGACCATCCACCCGGTGGCACCAGCCGCGCGGCCGGCCTGCTTCATCTGGTCGCTCGACTCGGTAGTGAGGATCAGGATCGGTGTGTTCTTGAAATTGGGACTGGCGCGCAATTGCCTTGTCAGGCCAATGCCGTCGAGTCGGGGCATGTTCTGGTCCGTCAGCACCAGGTCAAACTGGCGCCGTGCCGCCTTCTCCCACGCGTCCACTCCGTCGATCGCGTCGGTCACGTCGAAGCCCGCGTTCCTGAGGGTGAACGAAACCATTTGCCGCATCGAAGCTGAGTCATCGACAACGAGGATTGAGTGCATTTTTTTCTCCAGGCCGGTAAGGTAATTTGGTAGAGGGGCCGCAGCGTTCAAAATAGATCCACTGAGCCAGCGTCCATTTCGTCCTGGGTGACCGGGTTCGAACGTTGCGGTGCGGCTTGCACGATGGATTCCTCTCCATCGTCGCCAAAGGCGTCAACGGCCAGGCGGTCGGCGCGGCTGCGCAACAGGCTGCGGGTGTGGGTCAGCAGCTGGGTGGCCATGTCGTCAAACTGCAGCGCCGTAACGACGCGCCCGAGGACGTTTTCCAGTGGTGCCAGCATGCCTTCTGCCTTGCTGCACGCGATGGCTTCGGCATATTGCGCAACCAGGGCGCTGGCGTCGTGAAACGCGCCGCTGAGGTCATTGGCGGCGCTGGACAAAAGGCCCTGCAGCCGTTCGAGGTCGTTGCAAACCTTCAGCAGGTCGTCCTGCAGGTCCACCGCAGCGACCAGGGACATAGTGCTTGGCGCAACTTCAAGAGGATGTTCCATAAATCTTTTTGTCACAGACGCGTGGTGGAGTGCCCGGCAGTGCTGTGCAGGTGGTCGATCAGCGCGCCGGCGATGGAGCTCAGCGGCAGGACCTGGTTCGCCGCGCCTGCGGCGATGGCCTCCTTGGGCATGCCGAAGACAACGCAGCTGGCCTCGTCCTGTACCAGGTTCC
>CAZADK010000770.1:0-2078 GCA_964483855.1 uncultured Rhodoferax sp. | reverse complement strand
GCTGGTCGGTGATGCCGGTGACGTTGCCACCGGTCACCATCATGCGGCGCGACAACTCGTTCATCTTCAGGCCGTCGGGCGCGCGCTCGAGTTGCGCCATCAGGTCAAAGCGTGGCAGCGTCATCTCGAACTGGTCGCGCAAGGCGCCCCGGACGCGGGCCTCGATCAGGTGGGTGCAGGTCAACAGGCGCAACCACAGACGCAACTCCTGCGGATGCTCCGCGGAACTGGTGCCAACGAGCCGCGCCTCCTGGTCCATGTCAGTACCGCCCGGCCGTTCCGAAGGGACTGACGGCCCCCTCGGGGGGCAGCGAACGCAGTGAGCGTGGGGGCCACATGTCATACCGCCCGGCCGTTCCGAAGGGACTGACGGCCCCCTGGGGGGGCAGCGAACGCAGTGAGCGTGGGGGCCACTTCATTTAAAAACCCTGCGCCTTGGCCTGGGCGTCGGCTTCGGCCACGGCACTGCCTGCACCTGCGGCCTGCTGCTTGCCCACCTCGCGGTACATCTGGTCGCGTCCGGCCCAGTAGGGGCGTGGCCACTCTACCTGCTGCGACTGCAGCGCCGCGGTCTCGTGCAGCGTCCAGGCCGGGTCGGCCAGGTGCGGGCGGGCGATCGCGCACAGGTCGGCACGGCCGGCTGCGATGATGCTGTTGACCTGGTCGGCCTGGGTGATGGCACCCACCGCGATGGTGCGGATGCCCGCCTCGTTGCGAATCCGGTCGGCGAACGGCGTCTGGTACATGCGGCCATACACCGGCTTGGCATCGCGCGTGGTCTGGCCGGACGAGACGTCGATCATGTCGCACCCCGCCTGCTTGAACAGCCTGGCGATCTGCACCGCGTCGTTGGCGTCGGTGCCACCATGTGCCCAGTCGTGCGCCGATATGCGTACGCTCATCGGCTTGTCCCGCGGCCAGGCGGCACGCATGGCGCGGAACACCTCGAGCGGGAAACGGCAGCGGTTCTCCAACCCGGCACTGCCCTGGCCGCCATACCCGTCGGTGCGCCGGTTGGTCAGCGGGCTGATGAAACTCGCCAGCAGGTAGCCGTGCGCACAATGTAACTCCAGCCAGTCGAAACCGGCCAGCGCGGCACGCCGTGTCGACGCCACAAAAGCCTCGCGCATGGTCTCCATGCCCAGCGCCGTCATCGCCGCCGGCGTCTGGTTGCGCGGCCCGTAGGGCAGATCGCTGGCCGCCATCAGTGGCCAGTTGGCATTGGCGTCGGGCAGCGGCTCGTCGATCGCCTCCCAGCCGAGCTGGGTCGACCCCTTGGGTCCGCTGTGGCCGAGTTGCAGCCCGATCAACGCCGAGCTTTGCGCATGGACGAAGTCGACGATACGCGCCAGGCCCGCCTGCTGCGCATCGTTCCACAGGCCGGTGCAGCCCGGCGTGATGCGGCCCTCGGGTGTCGGGCTGGTCATCTCCACCATGACCAGCGCCGCGCCGCCGAGTGCGCGAGCGCCCAGGTGCACCAGGTGAAAGTCCTGCACGACGCCGTCGACGGCGCTGTAGGTTGCCATCGGCGAGACGACGATACGGTTCTTGAGCCGCGCGACGCGCACCTGCAAGGGGAGCAGCATCGGCGGCAGTGCCGGCGCCTCGGCTGCGGTCGGCGCGGCGGCCGGCGTATCCTGACCACCGGGCGCCGGCTGGTGCCGCGCCATCCACTGCTCGAAGCCGCCAAGCCAGCGCGCGTCGCGCAGCCGCAGGTTCTCGTGGCTGATGCGTTGCGACCGTGTCAGCAGCGAATAGGCGAACTGCTCGATCTGCATGCCGGTGTAACGACTCACGTTCTCGAACCATTCGGTCGAGTTGCGTGCCGCGTTTTGGATCTTGAGCACCTCGACGCTGCGCCGGTCTTCGTAATGCTGCAGCACGCTGTCGCGATCGGCTGCGCCACGCGCCTCGCCAAACGCATTGGCCAGGTCGATCGCGTCCTCCAGCGCCAGCTTGGTGCCGCTGCCGATCGAGAAGTGTGCGGTATGCGCGGCGTCGCCCATCAGCACCACCGGCACCCGTCCATGCGGCAGGTCGACATGGTGCACCCAGTTCTTGCACATCACGCGCGGAAA
>CAZADK010000769.1:0-2089 GCA_964483855.1 uncultured Rhodoferax sp. | reverse complement strand
GTTTTGCACCGACGGGTGAGCAAGTGCAGTGGGCGACACGGGTGGTCGCACTATCGCTGCAAGCGGGTTTGGGGGCCCAGCGTATCGACGGCCAGATGGTGGATCGGCCGGTCATCGAACGTGCACGTGCGCTGCTGGCGCGCCAGTCGCGTTCCTCGGCGGGCTGACGGCTGCGTGGGTCGCAAGCATCGCGTGCTTGGTGCGACCCATGGTTTCAGGTCGCGCCATCGACAGTACCATGGTGCATTCACGAATGGAGGTCCCAGCCGATGCCAACCCAGAAGATCGAATTCACCGACAGCCAGAACGCCACGCTGGCCGGCCGCCTCGACACACCTGAGGCTGCGCCGCGCGCCTGGGCGGTGTTCGCCCACTGCTTCACCTGCTCCAAGGACAGCAAGGCTGCTGCCTACATCTCGCGTGCGCTGGCGCGCGCCGGATTCGGCGTGTTGCGCTTCGACTTCACCGGTCTGGGCAGCAGCGACGGTGATTTCGCCAACACGCATTTCAGTTCCAACATCGACGACTTGCTCGCCGCCGCCGACTGGTTGCGCAGCAAGCATGGCGCGCCATCTCTGCTGATCGGCCATTCGCTGGGCGGTGCGGCGGTGCTGGCGGCCGCCGGGCGGATCGCGGATTGCAAGGCGGTGGCAACCATTGGCGCGCCGTTCGATCCGGCGCACGTGGTCAAGCAACTGGGTGAGGGGGTGGAGCAGATCCATACCGAAGGCGTAGCCACGGTGCAACTGGCCGGGCGGCCTTTCACCGTGCGTCGCGCCTTCGTCGAGGACCTGACCAGCCAGAAGCAGACCGAGCGCATCCATGGCCTGCGCCGACCCCTGATGGTGATGCATGCGCCGCGCGATGCCACGGTGGGCATCGACAACGCGGGGCAGATCTTCCAGGCCGCGTTGCATCCCAAGTCATTCGTCGCGCTCGACGGCGCCGATCATCTGTTGAGCCGGCCCGAGGACGCGCATTTCGCGGCCGACGTGATTGCGGCCTGGGCGCAGCGTTACCTGGATGCCGGGCCGGCCGACGAAAAGCCGGTGTCGGAACGAAAGGCCGGGAACGACGACGCGGCATTGCCCGACGGCGCAGTGCGGGTGGTCGAACGCGGTACCGGAGCCTTTGCCGTCGATATCCGCGCCGGCCGCCACCAGTGGATCGGCGACGAACCCGCCAGCGTGGGAGGCGACGATCTCGGACCCGGCCCCTACGACATGCTCATCGCAGCGCTGGGTGCCTGCACTGCGATGACGCTGCGGATGGTCGCACGGCAGAAGAAATGGCCACTGGACAAGGTCGTCGTCGAGCTGGCGCACGGCAAGGTCCATGCGAAGGATTGCGCCGAATGCCAGACCCGTGACGGCAAGGTGGACCGGATCGAGCGCGTCATCACCATGACCGGCGCGCTCGATGCGCAGCAGCGCCAGCGCCTGTTGGAGATCGCCGACAAGTGCCCGGTGCACCGGACCTTGCATTCCGAGGTGCTGGTGGTGACCCGCGCTGCCGAACCTGACGCCCCTGGCTGAATCCCGGCTCGACCAGGCTGGGCGCCAGCACCCCACGGGCGCGCAGGAAAGCGCTTGCCCGCCAGCCTGGCCGGCGTAGTGCTGGGCAACCTGCTCGCGGTGGCCGGCTCAGTCGTCGCAGCGCAGGACTTGCCGATGGCGCCCTTGCTGGCATCGTTGTGAGCGCCATCGGCGGTGGCCCTGCTGTTCGGCGTGCTGACCGCTCTCGGCGGCGTTGTTGTTGCGCGGCGGGGCGTGATGGTTGCAGGTGCCGGCCCGCGAGAATACAGCCGGGTGTCATCGCGCCGACGCGCCGATGGCCGCGGCACCGGGATGACCGGTTGACCGCGAGTGTCGGCACGCCGATACTCCCGGCACCGTCAACCCGATCAGGAGTACATCGATGGCACCCGAACTCACATGGCTGCTGTGGTCCGTTCTGCTTGCCTTCGCGCAGGTGGTTGCAATGGCGACCGGCGCGACCTTGCAGGTGGGTTTGCCGACGCTGGCGGGAAACCGCCAGGGCATGCCCGAACTGACGGGCTGGGTCGGGCGCATGCAGCGCGCACATCGCT
>CAZADK010000768.1:0-2089 GCA_964483855.1 uncultured Rhodoferax sp. | reverse complement strand
GCTGATCGAGCCGTTCTCGCTCGAGCGTTTCCGCCATCTCGACTTCGTGCTGGAGGCGGGCACCACCACCGCCCGCTGACCGGAACAGACCATGCTACTGATTTCCTGTCCCCATTGCGGCCAACGCAACGAGTCCGAATTCATTCACGGGGGACCGGCCCGCATGCGCCGCCCGCAGGATCCGTCAGCGCTGGCCGACGAGGCCTGGGTCGACTACCTGACCGTGCCTGCCAATCCGCTCGGACCCATCGATGAAAAATGGTGGCATGCGCGCGGCTGCGGTGCCTGGATCGTGCTGCGGCGCGACACCATGACACACCAGTTTCTACCCAGGAGCAGCGATGGCAGCTGAACCCATGCGGCTGGCACAGGGCGGTCGTATTGACCGCACACGTACCATCCGGTTCACCTTCAACGGCCGTAGCTACACCGGTTGCGCGGGCGACACGCTTGCGTCGGCGCTGCTGGCCCACGGCGAGCGGCTCACCGCGCGCAGCTTCAAGTACCACCGCCCGCGCGGCATCACCGGGGCCGGCCAGGAGGAGCCGTCCTCCTTCGTCGAGTTGCTGGGCGACGACCAATCCGGCAGCCAGCCCATCACGACCGTGCAGCTACGCGACGGACTGGCGGCCCGCTCGGTCAATTGCTGGCCGTCGCCCCGGTTCGACCTGCTCGCGCTCAACCAGCTGTTTGCGCGCATGCTGCCGGCGTCCTTCTATTACAAGACCTTCATGTGGCCGAACTGGCACGTCTACGAGCCGCACATCCGGCGCGCGGCCGGTCTGTCGGTCGCGCCGGATGCCGACCGTGTGGTGGGAACCTACGAGACGCGGCACTGGCACTGCGACGTCCTGGTGGCTGGCGCCGGCCCTGCCGGCCTGATGGCCGCCTTGAGCGCGGGTCGCTCGGGGGCGCGGGTGCTGCTGGCCGACGATGCCACCGAGCCAGGCGGCAGCCTGCTGGGCCGCAGCGCAAAGATCGGCGGGCGCGCCGCGATCGAATGGGTGAGCGCCGCGGTCGCCGAACTCGGCGCCATGCCCCATGTCACGCGCCTGAGCCAGTCCACCGTGTGGGCATATCGCGAAGCCAACCTGGTGGTGGTGACCGAACGCGCACCGGCCACGCCGGGTATCTTCCAGCGCACCTGGCGCGTGCGCGCCAAACAGGTGGTGATCGCCACTGGCGCGCTCGAACGGCCGCTGGTGTTCCATGACAACGACCGCCCCGGCGTGATGCTGGCCTCGGCAGTCCAGACCTATATCCATCGCTACGCGGTGCGCCCCGGGCGGCGCGCAGTGGTGTTCACCAACAACAGCTCGGCCTACGAGGTGGCCGCCGATATGCGCCAGGCCGGCATCGAGGTTGCTGCCATCGTCGATGCGCGTGCCGCGGTGCCTGCGCAGGCGGCGGCCCTGGTGCCGGGCATCGAGATCCTCGCAGGTCACGTGGTTGCGGCGACGGATGGGCGACGCGCGCTGCGAGCGGTGCGCGTGCGGCCCCGCGCCGGCGGTGCGCCAAGGCGCATCGAATGCGACCTTCTTGCTATGTCAGGTGGCTGGAATCCGGTCGTGCACCTGTTCTCCCAGTCGCGCGGCACGCTGCGATTCGACTCCGGGCTGAGCGCCTTCGTGGCCGACGTTGCCCAGCAGCCATGCGCCTGCGCCGGGGCGGCGGACGGCCGGCTCGATTTGCCGGGGTGCCTGGAAGACGGTGCGAACAAGGGGATGGATGCAGCACGCCTGGCCGGCTTCACGGGCAGCGCCGCCGCCGCTCCGGCGGCCAGCACCGGGCCAGCCGTTGACACGCTGGCGCTGTGGCACGTGGAGCCTTCGGGCGCGTCCGACAAGGCCTTCGTCGACCTTCAACATGACGTGACGGTTGCCGACATCCATCTCTCCTTGCGCGAAGGTTATGGCGCGGTCGAGCACGTGAAGCGTTACACCACGGCGGGCATGGGCATCGACCAGGGCAAGACCGGCAACATCAACGTCGTCGGAACCATCGCGATGGCGCAAGGTCTGCCGCCCGAAGGCGTCGGCACCACGACCTTCCGCTCGCCCTATGCGCCGGTCGACTTCGGCGCCATGGC
>CAZADK010000767.1:0-2090 GCA_964483855.1 uncultured Rhodoferax sp. | reverse complement strand
GATCAGCTTGTAATAGCTCTCTACTGGCGTGTAGGCCTTGAGCACATCAAGAATGAAGCCCTCCTCGACCGCCTGCTTCATGGTGTAGGTGTGGAAGGGTCGATGCTTGACCTTGCCTTCGGCATCCGCGGTCAGCGGCTCGCCAAACATTTCCAGCGTCTTGTTCTTGGGCGTGGCGGTGAACGCGAAGTAGCTGGCATTGGTCAGCATCTTGCGCGCCGCCATACGCCTTTCCAGCGCGTCGTTGACGGTGTCCTCGGGGTCGGCTGGCTCGTCCTCGGTGGCTTTCAGGGCCACGCTGGTGCCATCGCTCAGCGCCTCGCTCATCGCTGCCGAGCTCTTGCCGCCCTGGCTTGAATGCGCCTCGTCGATGATGATGGCGAAGCGCTTGCCGGCCTCGGCCTCCAGCTCGCCAAGAATGAAGGGGAACTTCTGCACCGTCGAAACGATGATCTTCTTGCCGTCCTGAATGAACTTGCGCAAATCGCCGGAGCGTTCGGCATGGCCGACAGTGGCGCTGACCTGCATGAAGCCCTTGATGGTCTTCTGAATTTGATCATCAAGGATGCGCCGATCAGTCACGACGATGACCGAATTGAATACCTCGCCACCAGAAGCGGCCACCGAACCCGACGCGTCCGCAGCCTTCAGCCCGATCAGCTGATGCGCCAGCCAGGCAATGGAGTTGGATTTGCCGCTACCCGCCGAGTGCTGGATCAAATAGCGCTGCCCTGCCCCGCGCTTGCGCGCATCGGCCAGCGCCTGACGCACCACGCCAAGCTGGTGATAGCGCGGCCAGATTTGCGTGCGCTTCTTTCTGCCGGTCTTCGGATCCTTCTCTTCGACGATCTGCGCATAGTTTTCCAGGATGTCGGTCAGTCCGGCCGGCGTCAGCACCTCTTTCCACAGGTAGTCGGTCTTCAGCCCCAGCGGATTGGGCGGATTGCCGGCGCCATCCTTGTGCCCCTTGTTGAACGGCAGGAACCACGAGGCCTTGCCTTTCAGCTCCGTGCACATCCGCACCTCGCTGTCGTCCACCGCAAAGTGCACCACACAGCGCCCGAACTCGAACAACGGTTCGCGTGGATTGCGATCACGCTTGTACTGCTCCACCGCGTCCGCCACCGTTTGCTTGGTGAGGCTGTTCTTCAACTCGAAGGTGGCGATCGGCAGGCCGTTGATGAGCAGCGCAAGATCCAGCGCACGCCGCTGCTCGTCGGTGCTGTAGGCCAACTGGCGCGTGATAGAAAAACGATTCTGCGTATGCCGCTGCGCCGCCTTGGCATTGCCTTCCGATGGCGTGCCGTAGAACAGATCGAAGTGCAGCGGCCCGTGGGCCAAACCTTTGCGCAGCACATCGATGACACCGCGCTTGCCAACTTCTGCAGACAACCGCGCCAGAAATTTCAGCCGATTGATGTCGCTGGCATCTTGGGTGTTGGCTATTGCCAGCTTGGCGAAAGATGCGGGCTGGGTGGCACGCAGGAATTCAAACAACTGATGCGCATCCAGTGCGTGGGCGCGGTCGTACTCCTTGGGGCTGCTGGCGAGGTAGCCAATGCCGCCGTAAGGTGTTTCGGGCCGCGCCTGGGTGCTCACCGGCGCTGCCAGACCGTCGGTACCGGTCAGGTAACGCATGATCAGGGTTTCCAGGCCCTTTTCGCTGGTGTCGGTGCTCATGCTCAGTCTCCTGTTCCCAGCAGATGCATGACGATGCGCACCAACATTTCTTTTTCGCCTGCGCGGCTTTCGGCAATCATCAGCGTCAGCGCGACCAGTGTGGCATTGGAAATACGCTCCGATCCATCGATTTTCCGCAGTGCCCCGTTGCGCTCCATGAACCACAGAAACAAGGCAGTGGCAATACGCTTGTTGCCATCGACAAAGGCGTGATTCTTGACCAGAAAGTAGAGCAAATGTGCGGCTTTGTCTTCGAGGCCAGGGTACAGATCCTCGCCGTCGAAGGTCTGCATGATCGCGCCCAATGAACCCGCTAGGCTGTGGTCTTTTTCAACACCAAAGAGATCGGACGCGCCAAACCGTGAGCGCAGTTGTTCAATAATCCGAAGCGCTTCCTCGTAGTTGAGTAC
>CAZADK010000766.1:0-2091 GCA_964483855.1 uncultured Rhodoferax sp. | reverse complement strand
TGTTCCACGGCGACGTGATGAATACGACTTCGCGCATCGAGAACGCGACGCGCACTCTGGGGCACAACTACCTCGTTTCCGAAGATGCGCTTGCGCGCCTTGAAGGCACCGGACGCTACGCCATGGAGGACCTTGGGGTCCAGCAGTTGCGCGGGCGTGCCAGCCCGATCCGCGTTTATGCGGTATACGCGGATCGGGCTCACTGCGCCCTGCGCGCCCGGACCACTGCCCACGGAAATCGCCAGAGCGGATAGTCGGCGGCAAGCGTTCCTTCGGCTTCTTCAAACGGTTCGATGCAGACGTCGACAAAACCTGTTGCCGCAAGTGCCGCCTCGAGATCGATGCGCGCCAGCGGCTCCATGAAGGGTTCGTTGTTGCGTCGCGCATGGCCGTAGTGGACGAACTGCGCGAAGGCGTCGCCGCGCGGTTGCACTTGCGGCAGGAAGTCGAGATGCACCATCCAGCCGCCCGGCGCGAACACGCGCGCGGCTTCGGCAAAGGTGGCCTCGACCGCCGGCGGCGGCAGTTCGTGCAGCAACATGGTGGAGGTCACGAGGTCGAAACCGGCGTCTGCCTGGCCGGTATGGCGGGCATCGGCCTGGGCATAGTCGGCATTGCCGAGGCCGGCAGCGCGATGCATGCTGGCCGCCAGTTTCAGGCAGGGTGCGGAAAGATCGATGGCCGTGACATGGGCTTGCGGAAAACGTGCGCACAGTGGACGAGTGCTTTTGCCGAAGCCGCAGCCGAAGTCGAGAATGTGGCGCGGCGTGCCGAGCCCGGCGATGAGGTTGGCCAGGCGTTCATGCAGGTCCTGAAGGTGCTGCCCGGCCAGGGGCGTCGTGCTGCGCGCGCCACGCTCGTAGACGAAGCCGGCGAGCGAGTCGCCAACCAGGCCGCCCGGATGCTGGTGGATGTCGACGCTGCGGTAATAGCGCGGCATTTCCAGGTCATGATCGAGCCGTACTTGCTGTGCTTCAAGTGCCGCTTCCAGACGCTCGCGGTCGCGCGCGACCCAGTGGGCGAGCCCGTAGCGGCCGGAATATTTCATGCGCTGCAGATGGCGTTCGAGCCAGGCATAGGAGTGATACAGGGTGGAGTGTTGCAGGCGCTGCGCAATCGCGTCGGGGTTGTCGATGGCGCCGGGCGTTGCCGCAACGGCCTCATGCTCCGCCCGCAGCGCAGGAAACATGACGGTGGTCCAGAAGGTCTTGGCGCCGAGCAAAAAGCTTTGTGCCGCCGCGAAGGAACGGTCGTCGCCGGCATGTTCGGGGAGGCTCACTTGAGAGTTCCCTTGCTGGCCTGCTGCCCGAGCAGGGGCTGCATCAGGTGGCGTACGAAGGCGTCGCGGTCGGCGCGAGCCTCTGCCATCTCTTCCGGGCCGGGTTCGGCGGCAAGCTGCCCGGGTTGCAGGGCGCCGTTCGCCGTCAGGGCGGCTTCGATGGCGCGCACCCGATCGCGCAACACATACACCTCGGTGGCCAGCGCCATCACCACGCCCAGGGCGCGATCCAGCGCGGGGTCGGGAAAAAAAGTCTGCTCGGGCAGAGGTGATTCGGCGGTGCGCATGAAAGCTCCGGAGGGTCAGGAGAACCTCGCAAATAGTCTAGCGCCTTCGCATTACACCCGCGCAGCCGGAGTGGCGCCACTCTAGTAATAGCGCCGAGCGCCAAGACTTGAATCCCAAGCGGCGAGACCTCCGCGTCATGCTTCTCCGGCTGCCGCCAAGGCGGCTGAAATGACGCCGGACGAAAGCCAAATTCCGTGTTCATGCATCAGTTGCGCGGCTTGTTTGATCACAACGGGAAAGCCACGCTTCTTCGCCTTGATCAGCATGCCGAGCGACCCGGTGATTTCGAGACCGGCGAGCCGGGCTACGCGCCGACCCACTGTTTCGTCAATACAGACCAACGGGATTTCCAGGTCAAGCGCGGTGGCGATCACTGCGGCTTCGCCGCGATCAAGGGCGTTGGCTAGGTAGACGGGGATAGAAGCCGGGGCAATGGGGGAGGTCGAGCCACTTCGCACCGGCTAGTTCCGCAACGCCCAATCCGGTTTGTCCGCCAGCGCGCACCTCTTCCGCGACTTCGAACG
>CAZADK010000765.1:0-2098 GCA_964483855.1 uncultured Rhodoferax sp. | reverse complement strand
ACGACAGCCTGTACGGTGGCAACGGCACCGACCTTCTCCGCGGCGGGCATGGCAACGACCGGTTGCATGGAGGCAGCGCAAGCGACCTGCTGGTCGGCGATGCAGCCGGCGAGATCGCAGCGGACCAGGCGCTCGAATCGCTGGTAGTGGTTGCGCGGGGCTCGGTCTGCCTGGCTGTGTGGCCGCGCATGGAGGTCTGGATCGCCGGCATCCGGGTGCAGTCGTTCGATGTCGCTTCGGCCGACTTCACCGACTATGTCGTCAGCCTGCCGCCCGGCATCCGCGCGAGCAGCGTCGACATTGCCTTCGTCAACGACGCCTGGCGTCCCGATCTGGGCCAGGATCGCAACCTGTACCTCGAGCGCATCGTCGTCAATGGCCGGGTGTTCGGTGCCCGCGATGCCGGCGCTGTCACCGATTTCGGCACCGGCGCCGCTGCGTTCGACGGCGTGAATACCGCCTCCAGCTGGGGCGGCCTGAGCAGCCATGGCGCGATCCGGTTCAGCCTGCTCGGCAGCGATTGGCTCGACGGTGGCGCCGGCGCGGACACGCTGATCGGTGGTTTTGGCAACGACGTGTACCTGGTTGACGATCCGGATGACGTGGTGATCGAGACCGCCGATGCCGGCCATGACATCGTGCGTGCCAGCGCCAGTTATCGGCTTTCCGACAATGTCGAGGATCTGGAGTTGATCGGCACGGCGACCATCGACGGTATCGGCAACAATGGGCGAAACACCTTGCGGGGCAACGCTGCGGCCAATGGGCTCGATGGCGGCGCCGGAGCCGACATGCTGGTTGGTGGCGCGGGTGACGATCGCTACATGGTCGACGATGCGCTCGATCTGGTCTACGAGGTGGCCGGTGGCGGTATCGACACCGTGTGGAGCAGTGTCAGCTACACCCTGCGTCCCTATGTCGAGAACCTGGTGTTGACGGGCGATATGTCGATCGACGGCACCGGCAATACGCACGACAACCAGCTCACCGGCAATACGGGTCGCAACACGCTCAGCGGTGGCGCCGGCCAGGATCGGTTGCAGGGAGGGCGTGGCAACGACAAGTTGCTTGGCGGTGACGGCGCCGATCGGTTGTGGGGCGATGCGCCGGATGACCAGCAGGCGCAACCGATGCGGATCGACAGCCTGGTCGTGTATGCCAGGGGGACGGTCTGCCTGGGCGAATGGCCGATCATGCAGATCTGGATCGGCGGCACGCTGATGCAGAGTTTGCGGGTCGACTCCCCGGATTTCCAACCGTACCGGGTCACTGCGCCGTTGGGCATCGATGCGAACTCCGTCGCCATCCTGTTCACCAACGACGCGTACCGTCCCGACCTGGGCCAGGATCGCAACCTGTACGTGGACCGTATCGACGTCAATGGCCGCGCGTACGGCGCCCGCGAACCCGGCGTGGTGCTGGACTTCGGCAGTGGCGCCGCTGCGTTTGACGGCTACAACACGGCGTCGAGCGGGGGTGGCATGAGCAGCAACGCGGCCCTGCATTTCGGCCTGGATGGCGCCGACCTGCTTGATGGTGGCGCTGGCATTGACACCATGGAGGGTGGTCCTGGCAATGATGTCTACCTGGTCGACCACAGCCTGGATGTGGTGGTGGAGCGCGCGGGCGCGGGCCACGACATCGTGCGCGCCAGCGCCAGCTTCACGCTGGGTGGCTTTGTCGAAGACCTGGAGTTGACCGGCTCGGCCGCGATCAACGGCACCGGCAATGCCATGCAGAACAGCCTGCGCGGCAATGGTGCGGCCAATCGGCTGGATGGTGGTGCCGGGGCGGACATGCTGGCCGGTGGCGGCGGCAACGACAGCTACGTCATGGCGCGCGGGCATGGTTTTGACACCATCTACGAAAACGACGCCACACCGGGCAACACCGACATGGCCGAATTCCTCGGCGACATCAGCGCCGACCAGCTGTGGTTTCGCCGGCTCGGCAGCTCCCTGGAGGTCAGCGTCATCGGCACGGCCGACCGGTTCGCGGTCAGCGGCTGGTACAACGGCAGCGCCAGCCGGGTCGAGCAGTTCCGTTCCAGTGACGGCAAGACACTGCTGGACGGTCAGGTGCAGGCGCTGGTCGATGC
>CAZADK010000764.1:0-2100 GCA_964483855.1 uncultured Rhodoferax sp. | reverse complement strand
GCAAGGAGATGGTGGCACCTTGATCCTGAAAAGCTGCATCACAACGCCTGCCGCCGCCGCGATTTTCGCGTCCAGGGACATGCCGTTCGAGTTCAAGAGGGTTCCCGAAGGCAGCCCGTTCGAGCGCATCGACAGCGGCGATCAGACCGTCCCGCCGCTGAAGCTGAACTGCCCCGGCGCCTGGATCGGGTCCACATCGACCGCGATCACCGACTTGGGCACGAACTTGCCTTCGAGCAGCAACTTCGACAACGGGTTCTCGATCCGTTGCTGGATCGCACGCTTGAGCGGCCGGGCGCCATACAGCGGATCGAAGCCGACCTTGGCCAGTTCAGCCAGCGCGGCCACCGACACCTCCAGCGTCAGGTCCATCTTTGCCAGGCGCTGCTGCAGCACCGCCACCTGGATCGCCGCAATCGCCTCGATGTGTTGCGCGTCCAGCGCGTGGAACACCACCGTCTCGTCGATCCGGTTCAGGAATTCGGGGCGGAAATAGTTCTTCAGCTCGCCGGTGACCGCGTCCTTGATCTCATCATTGTCCTGGCCGACCATGCTCTGGATCAGCTGCGAGCCGATATTGCTGGTCATCACGATCACCGTGTTCTTGAAATCCACGGTACGGCCCTGGCCATCGGTCAGCCGGCCATCGTCGAGCACCTGCAAGAGCACGTTGAACACATCCGGATGCGCCTTCTCGACCTCGTCGAGCAGCAGCACGGCATAAGGTTTGCGCCGCACCGCCTCGGTGAGGTAACCGCCCTCGTCGTAGCCGACATATCCGGGGGGCGCGCCGATCAGACGGGCCACCGAGTGTTTCTCCATGAACTCGCTCATGTCGATGCGGATCAGGTGATCCTCGGAGTCGAACAGGAAGTTCGCCAGCGCTTTGCACAACTCGGTCTTGCCGACACCGGTCGGGCCCAGGAACAGGAAAGAACCGGTCGGACGGTTCGGGTCGCCCAGGCCGGCGCGCGAGCGACGGATCGCGTTGGACACCGCCGTGATGGCCTCGCCCTGCCCCACGACCCGCTGGTGAAGCCGGTCTTCCATCAGCAGCAGCTTCTCGCGCTCGCCCTGCATCAGCTTGGACACCGGGATTCCGGTGGCACGCGCTACCACTTCGGCGATCTCCTCGGCACCGACCTGGGTACGAAGCAACCGTGGAGCCTGGCCCTGCGCCTTGTTCGACTCCTTGTCCTGCGCCTCCTTGAGCTGGCGCTCGAGTTCGGGCAACTTGCCGTATTGCAACTCGGCAACCTTGTTGTAGTCGCCCTTGCGGGTGAACATATCGATCTGCTGGCGCAACTTGTCGATGTCCTCGCGAACATGGGCACTGCCCTGGGCCTGGGCTTTCTCGGCTTTCCAGATCTCGTCCATGTCGGCGATCTCTTTCTGCAGCTTGCCGATCTCGACCTCGATCAGATCAAAACGTTTCTGCGAGGCTTCGTCCTTCTCGCGCCGCACCGCCTCGCGCTCGATCTGCAACTGGATCAGGCGCCGGTCGAGCCGGTCCATGACCTCGGGCTTGGAGTCGATCTCGATCTTGATCTTGGCTGCCGCCTCGTCGATCAGGTCGATCGCCTTGTCGGGCAGGAACCGGTCGGTGATGTAGCGATGGCTGAGTTCGGCCGCGGCAACGATGGCCGGGTCGGTGATGTCCACGCCATGGTGGACCTCGTATTTCTCCTGCAGCCCGCGCAGAATGGCGATGGTTGCCTCCACACTGGGCTCGCCGACCAGGATCTTCTGGAACCGGCGCTCGAGCGCGGCGTCCTTCTCGATGTACTTGCGGTATTCGTCGAGCGTCGTCGCGCCCACGCAATGCAGTTCGCCACGGGCCAGCGCCGGCTTGAGCATGTTGCCAGCGTCCATCGCGCCTTCGGCCTTGCCGGCGCCGACCATGGTGTGCAACTCGTCGATGAACACCACCGTCTGGCCTTCGTCCTTGGCCAGGTCCTTGAGCACGTTCTTCAAACGTTCCTCGAATTCGCCACGGAACTTGGCGCCGGCCAGCAGTGCAGCCATGTCGAGCGACAACACGCGTTTACCCTTGAGCGACTCCGGCACCTCGCCGGCGATGATCCGCTGGGCCAGGCCTTC
>CAZADK010000763.1:0-2105 GCA_964483855.1 uncultured Rhodoferax sp. | reverse complement strand
ACCAGGATGCGCGTCCTGCCCGCAATGACTTGGCTTGTCACATTGATCGTGGCGGGCACCGGCGCTTGGGCGCAAGCCCAGGCCCAATTGCCTGATCGCCCCTTGCGCCTTTTGGTGGGCGCACCGGCCGGCGGCCCCACCGATATCGTGGCCCGCGTGTTGGCCGACCGTCTGGCACCGGCGCTGGGCCGTACGATCGTGATCGACAACCGCGCGGGCGCTGGCGGCAACATTGCCACACAGGCACTGGTGCAGGCGCCTGCCGACGGCACCACCATGTTCATGGGCTCGTTCGCCAATGCGGTCAATCCGGCGATGATGAACGTGCCGTACGACACCCGGCGCGACTTGTTGCCGGTATCCCAGGTCACGCGGGTGCCGCGGGTGGTGGTGGTTCCCGCCGCCCTGCCGGCTGCCAACGTCGGCGAACTGGTGGCACTTGCGCGGCGCGCGCCGGGAACTGTCAACATCGCCTCCGGCGGCATCGGCACTTCGGCGCATCTTGCGGCCGAACTGTTCAAGCGCATTGCCGGGGTCGACATGCCGATCATCCATTACAAGGGCGGCGGCCCGGCGCTGCAGGACGTGATGGCCGGTCGCCTGCAGGTGGCGTTCGACAACATGCAGACTTCGCTGCCGCAACTGGCGGGCGGGAAGATACGCATGCTGGCGGTGACCACGGCGCAACGCATGGCGGACTTGCCGGCGCTACCGACGGTGTCGGAAACGCCGGGGCTCAGGGATTTCGTGGTGCTGTCCTGGCATGGCGTGTTCATGCGCAGCGGCACGCCGCCGCCGATTGTCGAGCGCATCGCCCGGGAGATCGCTGCCGCTTGCGCCAGCCGCGAATTGCGTGAGCGCTTCGGGCAGTTGCAGATCGAGGCGATCGGCAACACGCCGGAGGAGTTCGCGCGCTTCTTTTACGCTGAAATGGAAACCTGGGGGCGGGTGGTGCGCGAGGCCAATATCCGCGCCGAGTAATCTGCGTCCGCGGCGCGGCGATCGCCGCTAGCGCAGCACTTCAGTGGTGTTGTGCTTGATCAGGTCGAAGTCAATCTGTGCGCCCAGGCCGGGGCCGTCAACGGCGTGCACGTAGCCTTCGTTGTCAACCTCGATGTCATTGAGAATGGCGTATTTCTGCGCCTCTCCAGGCAAAAGCACCTCGAAATATTCGCAGTTGCCGATCGCCATCATCACGTGCAGGTTGGCGAAGTTGTTGAGCGAATTGCCGCCGTGGTGGATTTCGTAGTTCATGCGGAACGCTTCGGCCAGGTGCGCCCCCTTGAAGATCGCGGTGAGCCCGCCCTTGATGGCGACATCTCCTCTCAGGTAGTCGGTGGCCTGCGCTGTGATCCAGGGCGCGTAGGCGTGGAAGCCGCCGGGTGAGTATTCGGTAGCCATCAGCGGGATATCGAGCTTCTGGCGCAGCTTCACATAGTTGTAGGCGTCGTCTTCGGCCAGCGGATCCTCGTACCAGTGGAAGTCGAGTTCTTCAAGCACGCGTCCGAGGCGCAGGGCATCGGGGTAGGAGAATGCGCCGGCCGGATCGATCATCAATCGATAATCCGGGCCAAGCAGATCGCGCAGGGCGCGGCACAGGCGGATGGCGGCTTCCAGGCCCGCCGGCGGGTGGATCTTGTAGGCGCGAAAGCCCTTGTCGCGCATCACGGAGGCTTGTTCGAGATAGGCATCGTGCGAGGCCAGCACCGATGAGCTGACGTAGGCGGGCACCTTGCGCCGGCAGGTGCCGAGCAGTTGGTGGATTGGCAGATTGGCCACCTTGCCGGCGATATCCCACAGCGCCACGTCGATGGCGCCTATGCAGCGATAAGTGGTGGCGCGGATGCGTTTGGAGAGCGCCAGCCACAGGCGCTCGCGGTCCATCGGGTCCTGGCCTATCACTGCCGACTTGAGGTGACGGGTGAGGGACAGCACGTCCAGACGCGCGCTGCGAAAGGATGCCCCGAGAAATGCATGGCCGGTGACGCCCGCATCGGTCTCGATGGCGACCAGGCCCAGCTCGGGCGCGGCGGCGGCGGCCGGATTCTTGTCGCTGTACGAGGCGGCGGGCAGGCCGCGCCATTCGAACATGGTGACACTTACAT
>CAZADK010000762.1:0-2115 GCA_964483855.1 uncultured Rhodoferax sp. | reverse complement strand
TCGCTGTCCGAGCCGGTCTTGAACTGGTGGCCCTTGGCCTGCAGTTCCTCGCGCAGTTCGC
Organism: uncultured Rhodoferax sp.; assembly: GCA_964483855.1. Classification (GTDB taxonomy): domain Bacteria; phylum Pseudomonadota; class Gammaproteobacteria; order Burkholderiales; family Burkholderiaceae_C; genus CAISIP01. The sequence goes on along the minus strand of CAZADK010000762.1, from coordinate 2,054 downwards.
GGTAGTTGTAAATCTCGCCATTGCACACCAGCCAGATCGTCTCATCGACATTCGACAAGGGCTGGTGGCCGCCGGCCAGGTCGATGATCGACAGGCGACGCATGGCAATGCCGCAGGCGCCGTCGATGTGCATGCCTTCGTCGTCAGGACCACGATGCGAGGTGACATTGCCCATGGCGCTGAGCAAAGCCGGCTTGACCACCTGGCCGTCGAGTTGATAGATTCCATGGATGCCGCACATGGTGGGGACTCACGCACTCACAGTCGAAGCAAGCTCGGAGCGACCCAGCGCGCGCGCGTAAACACCCTGGTAACGCGCGACGCTTTGAGCCCAGGTACGCTCGATCTCGACAAAACGCCGAGCCTGGGCCGCAATCGTCGGCCAGGATGCGCGTTGTGCCAGCACCGACTCGATCGACTCCTCCAGCGCGGCTGCGTCTCCTGCGCGGAACAGGAAACCCGTCTCCCCATGGCGAATCAGCTCGCGATGGCCGCCCACATCCGATGCGACAAACATGCGGCCCTGCGCCATGGCCTCCAGGGGTTTGAGCGGTGTTACCAGTTCGGTCAGTCGAATCGGCAGGCGCGGATATGCCAACACGTCGATCAGTTCGTAATAACGCTGCACATGGTCATGCGGCACGCGGCCGGTGAAGACGAACCGGTCCTGCAGGCCAGCTTGCGCCACCTGCTGTTTGAGCCGCGCCTCTTGCGGACCGCCGCCTACCAGCAGGACGCGCAAGTCTGGCCGACGCACCGCCATCCGCCGCGCGGCTTCGATCAACAGGTCCAGCCCCTCATAGCCGTAAAACGATCCTGCAAAGCCAAGCACGGTCGCGCCGTCGAGGCCCAGCGACTTGCGCAAGGTCGGATCGGGCTTCACGCCGAACTGGAAGGCCGTGGCGTCCACGGCATTGGGAATGACCGTGATGCGGTCCGGAGCAATGCCGCGCGATGCGATATCACCGCGCAAGCCCTCGCAGATGGTGGTGACCTGGTCGGCGCGCCGCAACGCGAAGGTCTCCAGTGCGCGCGACAATTTGTAGCGGGCGCTGCCTTCTGTCGTAGTCCCATGGTCGACTGCCGCATCCTCCCAGGATGCACGCATTTCGTACACCACCGGCAGGCGGTGGCGGCGCCCGACCCACAGGCTGGGCAAGGCATTGAGGACCGGGGAATGGGCGTGGATCAGGTCGGGCTGCGTTGCGGCGACGAGCGCATGCAGCCTGCCGGCTGTCAGCCGCATCTGGGCCATGAGTCCGTCCGATGCTGCACTGGGCGTGCGATGAAACACCAGGCCATCTGCAGTTTCCTGCATGGTCTCGCTTGCGCCTTGCTTGGGCGTGGTCAGCTGTATCGTTTCCCACCCCAGCTTGTGTTGCTCGCGCAGGATCGATGCGGTGCGAAACGTATAACCACTGTGCAGCGGCAAGGAGTGGTCGAGCACATGGAGGATGCGCAGAGCCATCAAGCGTCCACCAGGATCTTGCGTGATTCGGGCACACCGTTCGTTGAACCCTCGCCATCGACCACCTGGCGCAGGAACGCCTCGAACATTAGCGTGGTCCAGATCGGCGCACTGTAGTCGCGCGCTCCGGACTGGTGGGCTTGCACCAGATGTTCCAGATAGGCCTGGTTGAACCAACCCGTGCTGCGCAGGCGCTCGCCCAGCAGCGCATCGCGCACGCGCTCGCGCAACGGCCCGCGGAACCAGCGAGCCAGTGGCACGGAGAAACCCATCTTCGGGCGGTACAACACATCGTTCGGCAGATGCGGCTCCATCGCCTTCTTGAACAGGAACTTGCCCTCCTGCCCCTGGATCTTGTGGCTGGTGGGCAAGGTCGCAAGCCACTCCACCAGTTCGTGGTCCATCAGGGGTTCACGGACTTCGAGCGAATGCGCCATGCTTGCCCGATCGACCTTGGTGTTGATGTCGCCCACCAGATAGGTCTTGTAGTCCAGATACTGGATCAGGGCGAGTGCATCGTCGGTGCCTGCCTTGGCCGCATGCCGGGCAAATACTTCCCGGGCCTGGTAGTCGCCTAGTTCGGACC
>CAZADK010000761.1:0-2116 GCA_964483855.1 uncultured Rhodoferax sp. | reverse complement strand
GAATCTGTCGCGGTGTGCCACCCAGGGTACTGCAAAATTCCAGCAACTCGCGCTCCACGCTCCGGCTGCCCTTGTAGGTATTGAAGAACAGGATGAAGAACACGACGAACCATGAGGTGACGACTTTCGACGCTATGCCCAGTCCGAAGATCATGGTGATCAGCGGGACAAACGCGATTCTCGGCATCGAGTTGACCATCACGATGAACGGATTGAGCACGCGGGCGAGGTACTTGTTCTGTGCCAACACCAGACCGGCCACGAAGCCGCTGCTCACACCCGCAAACAGCCCCATGAAGGTGGCCACCAGGGTCTCACCCAGGTGTGGCCAGATGGACTTCGCACCAGGCGTCATCCAGGTGACGATCTGGCCAGCGATCATCGAGGGCCGCGAGATGAAGAAGGGATCGAATACAGTGTTCTTGGCGAACCAGGGAACACGCGTCAAGCCTTCCCAGGCACCGAGCACGAGGACCAGCAAACCGAATTGACTGAGGGCGACGAACATCGCCGCGCGGCGCCGTCCCCGACGCTCACGGGTGATATAGTGAGCATGGGAGTCGGGCGCAGCGGCGGAGTCTGGTGTCATGGCCATCACACTCACTCGCTCGCGCGAAATTCCTGACCCAGCAACGTCCAGATTCGGTTGAAGTGTCTGCTGAACAGGTCGGTCTGCCGCACCGTGAACACATCCCGCGGGTGGGGAATCTCGATGCGCTCGTCCAGCAGGATCCGGCTTGGTCTGGACCCCAGAACGATCACACGATCCGACAAGGTCACGGCCTCGTCGAGGTCATGGGTGACCAGGATAACGGTCTGCCCCAGCTTGCGCCAGATTTCCAGCAATTCACGATGCAAATGGGTCTTGGTGTGGGTGTCCAGCGCAGAGAAAGGCTCGTCGAGCAGCAGCACCTCCGGGTCGTTCGCCAAACCCATGAGCAAGGCCACTCGGCGGCGCATTCCGCCCGACAACTGGTGCGGGTATGCGTCTGCGAACGCTGTCAGGTTGGCCATCTCGAGCAATGCGTCGACCCGCGCATTGATCTCGCTGCGCGGCTTTCCGTTAAACGCCGGCCCCAAGCCTACATTACGCCGCACGGTGTACCAGGGCAGGACTGTGTCCTTCTGAAAAATGTAGCCGAGCTTGCCACGTCCCGAGGCGACGCTCGCCAGCACGATCTCACCCCGTGTCGGCTTGGTGAAGCCGGCAATCATGTGCAGGAAGGTACTCTTGCCGCATCCCGATGGACCGACGATCGACACAAATTCCCCTTTTCGGAACGACGTAGTGATATCTCCGATAGCCCAGGTCTCGGACGTGCGCGTGTAATAGACCTTGCCTACCTGACGCGCTTCGATGATGGGACTGGACGAAGCGAGGGAGCCCGCCGCCATGGTGGTCATGCTCGGGACCTGAGCTACATGCCGCGGGCCTTTCGCACGAAGCGCATGTCCACGTCGGTTTCATACGGGGATTTCGCTGCGTCGGCATCAGAAACCAGCCGGTCACCGGCCATCACAGTCACGACTCGCTTGTACGCTTCGGGGGTGACCATGTTGTCCTTGGACCAGATCTTCTCCTTATAGGTGGCGATGGTTTCCGTCATGCTTGCCTTGTCGAACGAACTCAGATAGTCCGCATAGATCAGGTCGGCGATGGCTTCGGGTTTGTTCGCCATCACGAAGTCGTGGCCTTTGACCCAGCCGGTCACGAACGCCTGGACCGCTTCAGGCCTGCTCTTAACGAAATCCTCGAGGGCGTAGATCCACTGGCCCTGCACGTCGCCGCCCAGACCGATCGCTTTGCGCCAGCCATCGGGGTCGTTGATCGACACGATGGGTACACCCCAGCCCTCCTTCACCGCCGCATCCATCATCGGCAGAGTCGCCATGCTGGCGTCGACCTGTCTGGATTTGAGCGCCGCCAACATCGACGGAAGGTTTCCAATGCCGCGAATGTCAACGCCCTTGAGACCAGCGGTCTCCACCATTTGGGTCGCCATCAGCCAGAAGGCGGATTTAGGAGCCGATACCCCGATGCGCTTGCCAGCTAGGTCGGCAAAGCTCTTGATCCGGCCAGAGTCCACGTCCTCCTTGCGCACGATCACATTCGCGT
>CAZADK010000760.1:0-2117 GCA_964483855.1 uncultured Rhodoferax sp. | reverse complement strand
TCAGCAGCGTGTTCCAGCGGCCCTTGGTGATGCCGATGGTGAACATGATGAAGAACGAGTAGAGGCCCGTCTTCTCGACCACCACGCCGTGCTCGGCCAGGAACTTGGTGACGATGCTGGCCGGGATACCCGTCTTGGCGAACTTGCCGCTCAAGTCCATGCCCGGTGTCACGATGGTCGACTTGATCGGGTCGAGCATGTTGAAGCCCGCCGCCAACTTGCCGAAACCGTGCCAGTTGTCGCTGCCCTTGCCCTTGCGGGACTCACCCTTGATGATCCAGTCGTCGGCGCGGCCGATGCCTTCATCGACCAGGTGGTCCGGTCCCCAGACCTTGAACCACCAGTCGTCGCCATATTCGTCGTCGATCTTGCGCATCGAACGCCGGAAATCGAGTGCCTCGGCGATGCTCTCTTCGACCAGTGCCGTGCCACCGGGCGGCTCCATCATCGCCGCGGCCACATCGCAGCTGGCGATGATGCTGTATTGCGGGCTGGTCGAGGTGTGCATCAGGTAGGCTTCGTTGAACAGGTGGCGGTCGAGCTTGGTCTCTTGCGCATCCTGCACCAGCACCTGGCTGGCCTGGCTGATGCCGGCGAGCAACTTGTGGATCGACTGCGTCGCATACACCACCGCCTTCTTCGGGCGCTTGCGCTTCTTGCCCATGGAATGGTAGGCACCATAAAACGGGTGAAACGCCGCATGCGGCAGCCAGGCCTCGTCGAAATGCAGGTTGTCGACATAACCGTCGAGCATCTGCTTGATGGTCTCGGTGTTGTAGAGCACGCCGTCGTAGGTCGACTGGGTGATGGTCAACACCCGGGGCTTGACGTTTTTCGCGTCCACTCCCTTGAGCAACGGATTCTTGCGGATCTTGGCCTGGATCGCCGCCGGCTCGAACTCCTCCTTCGGGATCGGGCCGATGATGCCGAAGTGGTTGCGCGTGGGCTTGAGGAAAACCGGAATCGCCCCGGTCATGATGATGGCGTGCAGGATGGACTTGTGGCAGTTGCGGTCCACCACGACGACATCGCCCGGCGCCACGCAGTGGTGCCAGACCATCTTGTTCGAGGTGCTGGTGCCGTTCGTGACGAAGAAGCAATGATCGGCGTTGAAGATACGCGCCGCATTGCGCTCGGAATCGGCGATTGGCCCGGTGTGGTCGAGCAGCTGCCCGAGTTCTTCCACGGCGTTGCACACGTCGGCCCGCAACATGTTTTCGCCGAAGAACTGGTGGAACATCTGTCCGACCGGACTTTTGAGAAAGGCCACGCCCCCGGAGTGGCCCGGGCAATGCCATGAATACGAGCCATCTTCCGCATAGTCGAGCAAGGCCTTGAAGAACGGCGGCTGCACGCCCTCCAGATAGCTGCGCGCCTCGCGCGTGATGTGGCGCGCAACGAACTCCGGCGTGTCCTCGAACATGTGGATGAAACCATGCAACTCGCGCAAGATGTCGTTCGGAATATGGCGCGAGGTCTTGGTCTCGCCATAGACATACAGCGGCACGTCCAGATTCTTGCGCCGCACCTCGGTAATGAAGCGACGCAGGTTCTGCACCGCGGGGCCCAGGTCCGCGTCGTTGGTGAACTCCTCGTCGTCGATCGACAGGATGAAGGCGCTTGCGCGTGATTGCTGCTGGGCAAACTGCGACAGATCGCCATAACTGGTGGCCCCCAGCACCTCGAAGCCTTCGCTCTCGATCGCCTGCGCCAGCGCACGAATGCCCAGGCCGGAGGTGTTCTCGGAGCGGAAGTCCTCGTCGATGATGACAATGGGGAAGCGAAATTTCATGCGATCTCCGTGCGCCCGGGTGATCCCGGTAAATACTTTCCTGGCCAACCAGTGTAAGGAATTCGAACGCGCCCTCCGGGGTTGCGCCCGACTATCGGTGGCGCGATGCCGCTGCAGCCAATCATGGGCCGCCCAACGTGTCCCTGCCAAGCCGACGGATCGGCTCATCCGCGGCGCCCCCGACCCGTGCAGCGATCCCATCAACGACTCGCGGCAGTCCATCCGCCAGCAGCCGTTGCCTCCCAGGTGCACTGCTACAATCGCCGCCACCGGAGAGGTGGATGAGCGGTTTAAGTCACACGCCTGGAAAGCGTGCGAGGGGTAA
>CAZADK010000759.1:0-2121 GCA_964483855.1 uncultured Rhodoferax sp. | reverse complement strand
TGCAAGCCAGGGCACCGCCCCGGGTGCCGGCGCGCGGAGATTTTCAGCAGGCGGCCTGATCGCGGCCCGGTCCCCCGGGCTGCGGGCAGGGGCTGCGCCTGACGCAGGTCGCGCCCGGTGAAGGGCCACGAAGCGCGAGGGTTTACCCGATGCCCAGGCGGCTTTCGGGTCAGGCGGCGGGGCTGCGGCTGACCAGCGTGCGATTGGCCAGGCCCAAACTTCCCCCAAAAGTCCCAGACGCAACACCCCTGAGCGGGCGAGCCCGTCCAAGTGGGCACAAAAACATGCCGTTTGATTTTCCTGTTCACATCGCAGCGCCCAGAAGCATGCCGGATTTGTGCGCCGCTAGCGTCCAGTTCTCCAGTACCAGACTTTGTGGTTTCCATGGTCGACGGCAAGCGAGGACCGCAAGCCGACTCAGCGATCCGCTGCTGACAACCATCCTCTGCAGCAAGGCTGCATCGTGTTGTGGTGCACGCCTCGATATACGGTGCGCTCAGCAGGAATGTATCCCGCGTCCGCCTTCTTCACGTCGCCTGCCACGGGCGACAACGATCAGCAGCCCAGCGACCAGCATGGCCCAGGTTTCAGGCTCGGGTACTGCCGTGATCTGCGCGAAAGCTGACTCGCTGATCGTCGCAACCAACTCAAGGTTACCTGGGCCGTCCTTGTACCAGCCGGTATCGAACGCGTTGAAGCCCCCGACCTGTAAACCTGGCATCACAACATCGTCGATCAGCATCTGCGCGCCGGTCGGCCCGTCAAAGATGAACGACAGGCGCGCGTCGGGCATGGCAAGCACGTCGGGGTCGTTGATCAGCAACTGCGCCTGCCGGAACCGGCCGGCATCGCCCAGCATGGCAGCAAAGCTGCCGACCCTCAGGTCTTCAAAATAGACATCCAACGTGCCAGTTCCGGTGAGGAACACGTAGTCAAAACTCAAAGCGAACGGCGCACCGGGCATCTGCACGAACGTCGACAGCGATACCGGTGAGCCAACATTCATCTTTACCGCCACGTCCAGCAAATCGGGGCGGATGTAGTCTGCGGCGTCGCCGCGGATGCCAAGGTAGCCCAAACCTGAAGTCTGACCGCCTTGATTGATACGGTCCTCTCTCCCAATCAATCCACTGGTGAAAACGAATATCGACCGCAACAACCCCACATTGTTCTGGGTCGGACTCGGGTTCGGATCGAAAACATATTCATCGAGAGTAATCGAAGAATTCTCCGCAATATCAAAAATACTGTTGTCGTTGAAGGAAACCCGGACTCCGCCACCACCTGTGTTGATTGTTATCTTGTCGCCCAGGCGCACCTGGGGCATTTCGCCAGCCTGGTACGCGATCTGTTCTCCGTTGGGCCGGGTGAGCTGGAAATTGCTCGTGCTGGCGCTGATGCGACCTATCACGCTGGCGCTAGGCACCAATGCCGCGCGCGTCGAAAACGCCACGCCGGCAGTACCGGACTGCACCACTGGCACCCGCGGCATCTGCTCCGGTGAAATGAGGAACTTGCGCTGTTCCCCCGAGCCGTCGTCCAATGTGCGTAAGCCATCGACGATGATCTGGCCGCGGTTATTGATGGACCCGGCCGACGTGGCCCAGAAGCCTTCGGGCAACTCGTACAGTGTATTGAGGTCGGTCATCTGGCCGTTTTTCCAGATGAAAGCAGAAACGCCGTATTCGGCATTGAACGAACTTGCCTGGCCCACGACATGGCCATTGTCATTGATCGCATTTGCGCGGTCGAAACTACCACCAAATCCAGTCAATGAACCCAGTTCCTCCAGCCGGTTGCCCTTCCACAAAACAGCCCGATCATCCACCACCCCTGCGATATCGCCCGCCTTGTTGATTGCCAGCGGCGAGGCGTAGTACTGCCCACCTGGCAGCGCCTGACCGACGTCGCCGCTCCAGACCACTGCGTGCCTGTCACTGGAAGAAGTGCAGAATCGGGAGCAGGAGACTCCGATGATCTGACCGCTGTCGTTCACAATCCGGTCGCCACGACCATTCGGCAACACAGGCCGTGTGTGTAGGTCGCCAGGCAGTGGGGCAAGCGGCGTCCAGCTCGAATCAACCACCGTGGTTTTCAATTGGCTGACGGGAGCATTACCAG
>CAZADK010000758.1:0-2123 GCA_964483855.1 uncultured Rhodoferax sp. | reverse complement strand
CGCCGCGGCGGCGAGCGCGTTGCGCAGCACTTCGAATGTGATGAGGTCGAAATCGGCTCGTGCTTGCATGCGGGCCCTTTCTCTATCCAATGGGTCGTGGTTGCAGGTCGATCCGGATCTGGCCCTCGTGGTCCAGCGCCGCGTGCGCGCCCGCCGGGATGACCGTGGTGGTGTCGTACTCTTCGACCAGCGCCGGCCCGATACGAGGAGACGCCAGCTCGTCACGCGACAGGACCGGAACCGCGCGTCTGGCCCGGTCATCCGCAAAGTAGACGTGGCGCTCGGACCTTGCGGGCCGATACCCGGCCTGGACCTGGCCCGACGGCGGCACGAATCCTTCCTCGATGGCTGCGACGACCCGCAGGTTGACGATCTGGATCGGTTGCGCATTGACATAACCGTAGGTGCGCCGATGCTCGCTGGCAAACGCCTGTTCCAAGCCGGCGGTGGCGCTGCCAGCGCCGGTGGCGTCGTCCGCGCAGGGCACCAGCAATTCGTACTGTTGGCCGATGTAACGCAACTCGGCATATCGGCGCAGCCGGATCTGTGCGCGCGCATACCCTTGTTCGAGCAAGGCAGACGCCGCCGACGCACACAGTTGCTGGTATTGCGCTTCGAGTTGCGCGCCATCCACATCCGCCAGGCGGCGCAGATACGTCTGCACCCGCCGAGCTTCGACGTTGGCGGTCAGCAGGCCGTAGGCACTGAACAGGCCCGGGAACCGCGGGATCACCACATGGGGCATGCGCAGCGCCGCGCCCAGATGGGCCCCATGCACCGGCCCACTACCGCCGAAGGCAAACAGCGTGAACTGGCGCAGATCGCGGCCGCGTTCGGTGGAAACCGCCCGCAAGGCGCGCATCATCGTGGCGTTGGCAATGGTGTGGATCGCATGCGCCGCCTGTTCCACTGTCATCGAGGTCGGCTTGGCGATGCGTTGTTCGATGGCGCGCCAGGCGCCGTCCTGATCGGGCTTGAGGATGCCGCGCCCGATCGCGTCCGGGTCCAGGTATCCCAGTACCACGTTGGCATCGGTCACTGTCGGCTCCGTGCCGCCGAGCCCGTAACACACTGGCCCGGGCGACGCGCCCGCGCTTCGTGGTCCTACCTGCAGGGCCCCACCGGCATCGATCCAGGCGACACTGCCGCCGCCGATTCCCACCTCGGCGACGTCGATCACCGGCAGGCGGATCAGGTAGCCGCCGCCGCGCAGCACGCGACTGGTCGCCGAAATGTCGCCACCGACTTCGAATTCGCCCGAGCGGTGAAACTCGCCATCCTCCACCAGCGCTGCCTTGGCCGTGGTGCCGCCCATGTCGAACGAGAGCACATCGCGGATGCCGCAGCGTGCCGCCGCATGGTTGACGCCCACCACGCCAGCGGCGGGGCCGGACTCGAGCAGATGCACGGGTTGATTGGCCGCCGAGCGCAAGTCCATCAGACCGCCGCCCGACTGCATGAGTTGCAGTGCGGCATCGATGCCCTGCTGTTTGAGGCCGGCCTCGAGCAAGGAAAGATAGCGGTGCACGACCGGCTTGATGTAAGCGTCGACAACTGCGGTGCTGGTGCGCTCGAACTCACGAATCTCGCGCACCAGATCGCTGGACAAGGACACATGCACCTCGGGAAATTCCGATTGCAACAATCGCGCGACCTGCGCTTCGTGCGCCGGGTTGGCGTAGCTGTGCAGGAAAGAGACCGCGACGGATGTCACGCCATCGGCTACTGCGCCGCGCATCACTTGTTTCACCTGCTCCAGGTCCGGCGGTATCAATGTCGCTCCGTCGGGAGCGGTGCGTTGCGTGACCTCGTACACCCGCTGCCGGGGTATCAGGGCCGGGGGTTTTCTCCAGCCCAGTTCATAGAGCACGGGCAGGCGCAGGCGCCCGATCTCCAGCACGTCACGAAAACCCGCCGTGGTCAGCAGTGCGGCTGTGGCGCCTTTGCGCTCCAGCACGGCGTTGGTTGCGACGGTGGTGGCATGTACGAACAAGCCCACCGACGCAGGCTGCAGCTGTGCTTGCGCGATGAGTGCGCGCAACGCCTCGATGACCGAGCGGGCAAAGTTGTCCGGCGTCGACAGAACCTTGAACGCGATGGGTGGGCGTCCGGGGGGGCAACAA
>CAZADK010000757.1:0-2125 GCA_964483855.1 uncultured Rhodoferax sp. | reverse complement strand
TGCCAGCTGCTTCGCCGAGGGCAATACCGCTTTGAATGGCAGCGATGAACTCCGCGGCGCCTGGTTGCAGCAGGACAACCAGCACGTCAAGGCCCTGGCGAGCAACCATTGCGGATTCCGCGCAATAGGGATCCACCAGGCCCAGATCTCCTTCACCCTGGTGTGCGGCCCACAATGAAACAATGGCAAATTTCGACGTGACGAAGGACACGGAGGGATGGCATACCAGTCTCAACTCAGCCATCTGTTCCCCACTGGCAAGCGCGAGCCCGACCACGTCTCGCGACACGGGTTCTGCGTCACCAGCGTGGTATGCACGGACACGCGCCATTTCAAGGCGCGCGATGTCCGCGAGGTAGGGTACGGACTGCGCCGGAGCGAAGCCCTCGATGAATACCGGAAATGCGCCGCCGTACTGCGCAAGCACCCGCGTGCTCGGCGGGCTTTGGCGTACGAATATGGACGCCATGGCGCGAAAAAATTCGGGCCCGACCAGTTCCTGCGTTACAGGAAAGGTGTCGGCTAACGCGTCAATCAGTGAACTAACGACATTGTTGCGGTAGACCGCCAAGCGCGCGATCGGGTCGGAGTCGTTCCATGTACGGATACCACTGGGGCAGGGCGCTTCAGGGTTGAGCAATGTCAGTGCGAACAGCGCTTGCTCATAAACATGGAGGTCCATCATGAGGTCACGCGCCAGCCTGTGCCGATGCCAGCCGCAGCATGTGGCTGCATCAATGATTCGGCCCGATGGGCCTCGTCCAGCAGAGTGGCAAGCGGTGGCACGTTGTTGTCCCTCTCCAGCAAGGTGGCCATAGGACCCAGGCGAGCCGTCACCGCGTCAAACAAGGTCCAAACCGCTTCGTCGACTGCACAGCCGTGGCTGTCGATCAGCAGGGGATCTCCTTTGGCGTCACAGTCTCGCGCAAAACCCGCGAGATGGATTTCACCCACGGCCCAAAGCGGAAGTTCATTGATGTAAGTTTGGGCGTCGTGGCCGTGATTGACGCAGGAGACGTAGGCATTGTTGACATCAAGCAGCAGACCGCAGCCTGTGCGACGGACAACCTCGCAGACAAACTGCGCCTCACCCATGGTCGAGCGCGTGAACTCGAAATAGGTCGAAGGATTCTCCAGCAGCATCCGGCATCCCAGTCGTTCTTGAGCCTGGTCGATGTGGTTGCAGACCCGGGTCAGGGTGTCGGTGTCATAGGGCACCGGCAACAAGTCATTGAAATAGGTGTCCCCGTGACCCGACCACGCAAGGTGTTCGGAAAAAGCGGCCGGCTGATACCGGTCGATCAGACTCGCGAGACGGCCCAGGTGCGCAACGTCCAATGGTGCCGCGCCCCCTATCGACAGCCCCACTCCGTGCAGCGATAGGGCGTAACGTTCACGAATCAGCCCCAGGTAATGGTGATACGGGCCACCTGCGACCATATAGTTTTCCGCGTGAATCTCGAAAAATCCGACATCGGGGTTCGTGTCCAGAATGGCGCGGAAATGCTGGCTCTTGAGACCAATACCTGCCCGCGCCGGCAGGCTTGCGCGGACAAGTTCGTGCATGCGCCCGGTATCCGACTGGACATGCCATGCCATTGACCCGACGTCGTCCGTGGCTTGGAAAATTCGAGCGGGTAGGGTCATATCTGGTCGGAAACGAGGCGCAGGATGGAAAGCAGCTCAGGCCTTCTTAGCCGTGAACTCTTTGGCCTGACCAAAGCCCGAGGGCGACGTCTTCGAAGCTGTCTTTTCGCAGCTTCCCTTGGCGACGTAGGACCAGGCGTTGGTCTGGAAATCCACCTTTGAGGTGCCTGCGCAGGTCGTTCCGGCACCTGCGGCACAGTCGTTCTTGCCCTTGAGGGCAACGCCGAAGCACTTTTCCTTGTCGGCCGACTGCGCAGCCACAGGCAGCGAAACAAAGGCGGCACCAAGCGCAAGTGCAAGTGCCATGGCGGGTAGTTTGTGGACGGTTTGGTTCATGCTTTTCTCCAGGCGGAACAGGGTTGATAGATGGATGACGCTTCCGAAGCCAGGGCGGCGCCCCACCTTCGTACTGTTTAGACGACCCTAGCAGTCAGATCCTTACATCGAAAATTGCCGATGCGTTCGCGTCTTGTGTCTT
>CAZADK010000756.1:0-2126 GCA_964483855.1 uncultured Rhodoferax sp. | reverse complement strand
ACCTCTGCGTAGCCCGCGTCGCCGCCACATAAAACAACCGCGCCTCCTCATGCGCGTCCGCCCCGGCCGCCGGCATCTGTCCCACGCCCGGCAGCGCGACCAGCGGAAACTCCAGCCCCTTGCTGGCGTGCATTGTCATCACGGTGATGCGGTCACGCTCCGGCCGGTAGTCGCCGGACCGTTTGCGCAACTGGTGGGGCAGGCCACGCTGCTGCAACGCGCGGGCACATGTATCCATCGTGGCGTGGTCGCGGCACAGGATGGCCATGTCGTTCCAGGCCAGGCCGTCGCTGTTGTGTGCGTCGCTCAGCAGTTCGCTGATCTTCCAGGCTTCGTCGCGCAGATTCGGTAGCCGGATGATGGTGGGCGCAGGACCGTCGCGGCCGCATCCGATCGGGTGAATGTTGGGGCTCTCGTCGTCCGATTCTTCCCGGCTATTCAATAGATCGCCAGCGATCACGCTGGCAACCTGAAGTACTTGTCGTGTGTTGCGGTAGTTGATTTTGAGAATGGTCGAGGTTCCGATCGCGTTGATTCCCACACTCTTGAGGGAAAACTTGAGGGTCTTGCGCGCGTAGATGCGTTGCGCGTCGTCGTACAGCAGCAACAAGCTGTTGGTGGTCGGGTCCACCATCTGGGTGACCAGCTTCAGCCATTCGGGCGCGAAGTCGTGGCCTTCGTCGACCAGCACGGCCTGGTATTGGCCAGACGGGATCTGCCGGCGGTCCACGGCGCGGATGACGTTGTCGACCATGGCGTCGAACATGTTCGGGCCTTGCGCCGGCAGGGTCTGACCAAACGCAACGAGTTGCTGGCGGCACCACTTGTGGAAGTTGCGCGCATGGACCCGGTCCGCCAGGCCCTTGGCTTCCATGCTGGACGCCAGCTTGAGCGCCAGCGGCTCGTTGTAGCAAAGAATCAAGATCGGCTTGCTGGCCGGCGTCTGCGCCTTGGCCAGGTATTGCGCGCGGTAGCCCAGAATCATCGTCTTGCCCGAACCGGCCACGCCGTGGATGACGCGATGGCCGTCGCACAGGCTGCGTGCGAGTTGTTCCTGATGCAGGTCCATCACGCGCATGATGTCGGGCAGTTCGGCGTTCGTGTCGTTGTCGTCAAACAAGTCGCCGGTGGTCTGCACCCGTACCTGCGGGAACATGTTCCAGCGCACCCGGTCGAGTTGCGGCAGGCTGAGCACACCAGCACCAAAAGCGTGGGGGAACATGGCCCATAACCGTTGCTGGAATTCCTCCGGTTCGGCGCTCTCCAGCATCTCGTCCTGGCAGATCACATATTCCGGGGCTATTGCCTCGGACAAGCCCGAAGTGTCGAACTGCTTGCGTGTGATACGCGTGAACACCACGCCGTGGCCCCAGGGAAAGGCGAGTTTGCCCTGGTGCGTGCCTTCACTTTGAACCAGTTGCGGGTCACGCTCCAAGGCGTTGACGACCTGGATCGCGCAATGCCGCGCCTGCGCCAGCGGATTGATGACGACCTTCGGTTGGCCGTTGGACAGGATGGTCCAGGCCTGCCGGGTGGCCTGCTGGATGGTCTCCAGCTTCCAGTCTTTCGTCTCCAGGATCAGGATGCCGCGCCGCGGATGCATCACGACAAAATCCGGGTGCGACTGTTTCGGCCCCACGGGCACGTCGTACCACAGCAGATAGTCGTCGTCGAGTTTGTGCTGCAGCCGCTCCGCGAGCCGCTTTTCTCCGCTGGTCATGCGCGATATGCATGTACCCAGGGCGGGTATCAGTGTTGCCATCCCATTCCGATCCGCAATCAATACGTTGCTTGTTGATGGTGGGGGGATGATGCACCAGAACGGCGCGTGATGCCAGTCCATACTGCGCGCAGGTCCCCCAGCCGTCAGGAAAGTCGCGCCGAATGCGCCTGGTGTTGCCGTTCGCCCGCTCAGCGCCCCCGAACCCGCTGGCTCTTGCGCGCACGCGCCGCGAAGCCGGATGGTTTGTCGCGCACCCAGGCCACGAAACTGGCGATGCGCTTCCTGCGCGCGCGTCCCGCCATGGTACTGCGCTGCCGCGGGCTCAGAGCGTGAGAGGCTATTGATTGGGCCCACGACGGGGTACCCAAGGGTGGCGGGCAAGGCGCGACGCGCAGCCCATGTC
>CAZADK010000755.1:0-2130 GCA_964483855.1 uncultured Rhodoferax sp. | reverse complement strand
GGTCGGTGGTGGCGCGCCAGGCGGCCAGGCCGCTGTAGTTGTCGACGAACCAGCTGAGCGAGTCTTGCACCCGGCCAAAGGCCGAGTTGATCTGCATCAGGCCGCCCAGGTTGATGCCGCCGGCGAAGTACCGCGGCGCGGCGATGATCATCGGAAAAATCACGGCCGCCTGGCCGAAGAAGGTGGTGAACCAGATCAGGCTCTTCTGCGCCTTGATCAACTGCAGGTAGTTGGCCAGCACCGAGGCGAAGCGGGTGCCCAGGTGCTGCTGCTCCACGGCCTGCCCACGGTCCAGCGCGATGGCTTCGCTGTATTCGCGGATCCGCACCATGTGGTGACGAAAATCGGCTTCGCGTTTCTGCTGTTCGAAGTTGAGCTGGATCTGCCGGCGCCCGATGTAGTGGGTGAGCACGCTGCCGACCAGGCAATACAGGATCGCCATCCAGACCATGAAGCCGGGAATCGTGACCGCCTGACCCGCGAGCGAGAAACTGAAGGCACCCGACAGCCCCCACAGGATGCCGACAAAACTCGCCAGCGTGACGCTGGCGTTGAGCACGCCCATGGTCAGGCTGATCGTCTGCGCGGTGAACTGGTTCACGTCTTCCGAGATCCGCTGGTCGGGGTTGTCGGCCTTGATGTCACGCTCGTTGGCAAAACGCGCCAGCTCCATGCGGTAGAACGCGTCGCCGCCCAGCCAGCGCCGCAGGTAGTAACCGGTCATCCAGCGCCGCCACTCCATCTCAAGCAACTGCGTCAGGTAGAACCGGTAGACCGCGATCACGATCGCGATGAAGGCCAGGTAGGTGAAGCGCCCGATCTGGCTCCAGAATGCGGCCTGGTCCTTGGCCTCGAGCGCGCTGTAGAACAGGTTGTACCACTGGTTGAACAACACGGCCATGTAGACCGAGGCCAGGTTCAGCGCGACGATGGCCGCGAACATGCCGCGCGCGCGCCATTTTTGTTCGGACTGGAAATACGGTGCCGACAACTGCAGCACCCGCGCCGCAAATGCCTTGAAACTGGCGAGTTTGTCGCGCATGCCCATGGTGAGGTCCTCGTCAAGCAGAAATGTACCAGCTGTGTGCTGGCGTCAGAAGTCAGGATTCAGGATTCAGGAAGGCGGGTTCGATATGCCGCTGGCGACATGGCCCGAGGGCACATGGCGCGCGGCAGACTCGATGTGGCCGGTCTGGTCGTCGAAGAAGAAATCGGGTTCGAACTCGCGCAGGAACTCGCCCTTGGCCAGGCCGCCCAGAAACATCGCTTCGTCGACCTCGATATTCCAGTTCATCAGCGTGCGGATGGCGCGTTCATGCGCCGGCGCGCTGCGCGCGGTCACCAGCGCGGTACGCACCCGCATGGTCGGCGTCCCTTCCTGTTGCAGCCGATGCAAGGCGGCCAACAGTGGCTTGAACGGGCCGGCGAGCAGCGGTTGCGCCGCTTTTTCGGTTTCGTGCTGCTGGAACGCGCTCAGGCCCTGGGCCTGGTAGATGCGCTCGGCTTCGTCGCTGAACAGCACCGCATCGCCGTCGAAGGCGATACGCACCTCGCTCGGATGCGCTTCGCTGGCGCGCGCCGACTGCGGGTAGACCTGCGCCGCCGGCACGCCGGCCTCCAGCGCGGCCCGCACGTCGCTCAGGTGCGCCGACAGGAACAGGTTGGCGTGCAGCGGCTTGAGATAACGCCACGGCGGCTGGCCGCGGGTGAAGCTGCCACGCTGGATGGCCAGGACGTAGTGCTTGGCCGATCGGAACACCCGCATGGCCGAGACCGGATCGTTGTCGGCCCAGTACGACGTGGGGCGGAAGTCCAGATCGATGCCTGGCACGGCGGGCGCGGTGTGCGAGTTTCGCGGCATGAGCCACCTCAAAGAGAAAGGTGCGTTTCCTTGCACATGGGTCCGTGTTACGCGCTGGAGGCGCCTAACCGGCCGGCTGGGCCACCGTGGTTCCGCATTGGTGCGGACGACGGTTTGGCGGACGGGTCAACGAGCCGGTGCTCTCGCCGTCCTCTTCATGGTGGTCACCGAAACGCGGGCGACCGGGTACGTCGATTGTCGTGTCAGTTTGCGTTGGCGCGCGGGCGTATGACAGTAGCCGAGCGAAACCAGCTTGACACCGTCTAGTC
>CAZADK010000754.1:0-2138 GCA_964483855.1 uncultured Rhodoferax sp. | reverse complement strand
GCTGGCGCTGTGGAACGCCCCACCGGAACTGCTCGAAGAGGCCGCGCGCCGGGACTTGGGCGCTGACGCCGTCGTGACTTCGTTGAGCGAGGCGCTGCTCCAGCTGGCGCATGTGTTGGGCATCGAACTGAGCACCGGTTACCTCCCCGCGCCGGTTCCGGAGTCCGACGGCGACCGCCTCGCGGCGTTGCGCGCCAGCGGCGCGCTCGATGACCGGGCCCAGCCGCTTTTCGACGCGGCCTCGCGGCGCGTTGCAGACATCTTCGACGTGCCGATGTCGATGGTGTGCCTGATCGATGCCGACAGCCAGCGCATACCCGCCCTGTTCGGACAGGCGCCGTCGGGCTCGGACGGCGCGCCGGGCGTCACGCTGCGCGCGGAGGATCTCGAGATGCCGCGCGCGCAGTCGCTGTGCGGCCATGTGGTCGCGAACGCGCGCACGATGGTCGTGCCCGATCTGGCACGCGACCTGCGCTTTGCCGGGAACCCGGCGCTCAAGGAAAAAGGTCTGCGCTTTTATGCCGGAGCCCCGCTGCGTGACCAGGGCGACCATGTGCTGGGCACACTGTGTATCCTGGACGTCCAGCCGCGCTCGCTGACCCAGCGCGAGTTGGAACTGCTTGAATCGATGGCCAACGACCTGATGGGTCAGTTGCGCGCCTTGGTGCTTTCCTGGGGCGATGCCAAGCCAGTCACCGCCAATCCGGTCACCGCCAATCCGGTGGAGAAACCGTCGGCCATTGTCGGACAGCTGGTCCCGACGACCAGTTGACGAGTGCGGCAAGCCTGCGCAACCCAGCCCAAAGCAGCACTTGGCATGCCCCGCAAGACCCGCACAGCGTCGGCACCCGCGCAACGCGCCATCCGAAGCTACGCTACACAGGCCTCGAAGAAGAGCATCATCCCGCAAACGGCGGTTGAATGCGGCCGAGTGTGCCCCGATGGGCGCGCCAGGCAAGGCCAGGCCGGGTTACGCCGCGCACTTTTGTGCTCAAGGACGCACAACGCGGCATGGCGTGCGAAATGGTGGGCCAGCTCCTGCTCGCCGGCGCGACTTCGATGTCAGGGCGAACCGGCAATCCGTGGATTCTTGGGCGTGTCCGAGAGGGGGCGCCCGTCCACATCCAGATCCGTTCTTGGTTTGATGGCGGGGGAACCCGCTCCCGGAGCTTGATCGACGTTGTCCTCCACCATGTCGAGGAAATCATCGACCTGATCCGTCGAGTGCCTGGATGGCTGAATGTGCGCGTCGGGTTGGGTGGCCATGATGTTTCCTTGAAATAGGCAGGAACAGCCAGTATTTGCCGCTTGACTGGGAACGTCCATCGGCCAGACGGAGACTCTGCCGTAGGCTGCCTCCTACAGCCCGGCTGTCGCGCGCGGCGCTTGCCGACCCTGCTCAAGACGTCCTCGAAAACTGCTTGTCCGGCAAAGATCGCGAGCGCTGCGAAGACACGGAACACGACGATGGCGATCCCGAACAGCACCTTGGCGATGCCGGTATGTCGGACGACACACCGGATCCCGGTGATCCGCCGCAGGAATGTCAGAAACGGAAGCTGCCGTCCTTCGCTTGCACGAGCCGCACCATCGCGTCGAACTCCTGCTGGCCGACGCCATGGATGCCGTCGTCCAGGAACTGATCTCCGAGCCGGCTCGATTGCACGCATATTTCGGGCGATGGCAAAAGTAGCTGCGCACCGCCCGCCTGCGCGGCGATCTGTACCTGGCAGGCGCGCTCCAGCCGGAACATCCGGATGAAGGCCTGCGCGACGGTGCGACCAACGGTGATCAGGCCATGGTTGCGCAGGATCAGCGCGTGGTTGCTACCCAGGCTCTCGGCCAGCCGCTCCCGCTCGCCAAGCAGCAGGCTTGGCCCTTCGTAGTCGTGGTAGCCGACGCGTCCGTGGAAGTTGTGCGAGTACATGCTGATCGGCAACAGCCCCTGCTTCTGCGCGGCCACCGCCATGCCGGCGGTCGTGTGGGTATGGATCACGCAGGCCGCGTCCGCACGGGCCAGATGCAGCGCGCTGTGGATCACGAAACCGGCGACGTTCGCGACATGCGGCCCGTCATCGACGACCTTGCCGTCGACATCCAGCCTGACCAGGTTCGACGCGGTGATCTCGTCGTAGCGC
>CAZADK010000753.1:0-2150 GCA_964483855.1 uncultured Rhodoferax sp. | reverse complement strand
CCCGCAACTGCGCACGGTGCGGGTCCAGGACATGGACATCGGCGTGGTCCGGATGCCGGGCGAGCGTGCAAACGCCACACCGATCGTGTTCGTGCACGGGTCTCCCGGCGGCTGGAGTTCGTGGGCACGGTTCATGGACACGCCCGCGCTTGACACGTTCGGCCCGCGCATTGCGATGGACCGGCCCGGTTTCGGGCGCTCGAGCGCAGCCGGCGTGATGCCGGATCTGCGGCGCCAGGCCGCATTGCTGGCCGAGCTGATCCCGCCCGGCCCGCCGGCGGTGCTGGTCGGCCATTCATTGGGCGGCCCATTGATCGCGTGGATGGCGATCGACCATCCCGAGAAGGTCTGTGGTGGCGTGATGCTCGCCGGCTCCATGGCGCCAGACCTGGAAGCGCCGCGCTGGTACAACCAGCTGGCCGACAACTGGCTGGCGCGCCGGCTCCTGTCGCCAGCCATGAGCCGCTCGAACCACGAGATGATGGTGCTGGAATCCGAACTGCAACGCCTGGACGCGGCCTTGCCGCAACTGCGCAGGCCGATGATCGCGATGCAGGGTGACCGCGATCCGCTGGTGGACCCGCGCACAGCCGACTACCTGGAACAACGCGGGCCCAAGCCCTGGATGCAGGTCGAGCGGCTGCCGGGCAAGGACCATTTCTTCCTGTGGACTGAACCGGCCTCGGTGCTGCGCCAGATCGACCGGCTGCATTGCAGCGTGCCTTGACTACCCCCACCACTGGCCGTGGCCCCACGCGCCTGGAGCGGGTTGCGAGGCCTTGCGAGGGCTCAAGCGATTGCCTCCACCCTCTTCAGGCGGCGATCGTCCCCTGCCCCCCCATGTAGGGCCGCAAGGCCTCGGGCACGGTCACCGAGCCGTCGGCGTTCTGGTAGTTCTCCAGCACTGCCACCAGCGTACGCCCGACCGCCAGACCGGAACCGTTGAGCGTGTGCACGAACTCATTCTTGCCGTTGGCGTTCTTGAACCGCGCCTGCAGACGGCGGGCCTGGAAAGCCTCGCAATTGGACACCGAGCTGATTTCGCGGAAGGTGTTCTGCGCCGGCAACCAGACCTCGAGGTCGTGCGTGCGCGCCGAACTCGGCCCCATGTCGCCGGTGCACAAGGCCATCACCCGGTACGGCAGGCCCAGCCGCTGCAGGATGGTCTCGGCGTGGCGGGTCATGTCCTCCAGCGCCTCGTAGCTGGCATCCGGGTGCACGATCTGCACCATCTCGACCTTGTCGAACTGATGCTGGCGGATCATGCCGCGGGTGTCGCGCCCGTAGCTGCCGGCCTCGGAGCGGAAACACGGTGTGTGGGCAGTCAGGCGCAGCGGCAACGCCGACAGGGGCAATACCTCGTCACGCACGAAATTGGTCAACGGCACCTCGCTGGTCGGGATCAGGTACAGCGCTGCGGTGTCCGGTTGGTCCTGTGTTTCCTGCCCGCCTTTCTTCACGGCGAACAGGTCGCCTTCGAACTTGGGCAGCTGCCCGGTGCCGCGCAGGCTGTCGGCATTGACAATGTAGGGCGTATAACACTCGGTGTAGCCGTGTTCGAGCGTCTGCACGTCGAGCATGAACTGGGCCAGCGCCCGGTGCATGCGCGCGATGGCGCCCTTGAGCACGGTGAAGCGTGCGCCGGCGAGCTTGACGCCAAGATCGAAATCCAGGCCCAGCGGCGAGCCGACATCGACATGGTCCCGGACCGGGAAATCCATGACCCGCGGCGACCCCCAGCGGCGCAACTCCTGGTTGTCGGTCTCACCGGCGCCGACCGGCACGCTGGCATGCGGCAGGTTGGGCACTGCGAGCAACAGCACCTGCAGGTCATGCTGGATCTGTTCCAGCCGCGCCGCCGAGGCGTCGAGCTCCGTCTTGATCGAGGCTACGTCGGTCATCACCGCATCGACCTCGGCCTGCGCCGCGGCACCCCGGGACTTGAGCTGCCCGATGCGCTTGCTCTGGCTGTTGCGCCGGGCCTGCAGTTCCTCGGTCCGGGTCTGGATGGTCTTGCGTTCAGCTTCGAGCGTGCGGAAATGCTCGACGTCGAGGAACGGTTGGGGATTTTTACGCGTCTGCAGACGGGCCACGGCCGCGTCCAGGTCCTTGCGCAGGAAATTGATGTCGAGCATGGCGCCATTCTAGTG
>CAZADK010000752.1:0-2150 GCA_964483855.1 uncultured Rhodoferax sp. | reverse complement strand
TCATGCTCGACCTCGATCTGCGCATCACGCAGCCCAACCGCTCCATCGAGCGCCTGCTCGGCTGCGGCACCGCGATCGGGGGTCGCGCCTGCAGCGATTTGCTGCGCGGCGATTCCATCGAGCCGGTGGACCTTGCGGCCCAGGCCGAACTGGCCGTCCGGCGGGGTTGGGCCTCCTTCGAGGCGGAGTACCGCCGCGCCGACGGCGGCACGATCTGGGGTGACACGATACTCACTCCCATCGTCGACGAAGCGGGAGGTCCGTCCGGCTTCGTGATCGTGGCCCGCGACGTGAGCGAGCGCCGCCGCCGAGAGGAGGCATTGGTCGCCGAGGCCATCACCGACCCCCTCACCGGTCTGCTCAACCGCCGCGGCCTGGCTGCGCGGGTCGCGCCCTGGCTGGAGGACGCGCGCGCCGGCAAGGGGCTGACGATCTCGGCCCTGGCGCTGGACATCGACTTCTTCAAACGCGTCAACGACCGCTACGGCCATGACGGCGGCGACGCCGTGCTGCGCCACCTCGGCCAACTGCTGACGACGCAGTTCCGACGCGGTGACATCGTCGCGCGGCTGGGTGGCGAGGAGTTCGTGGTGCTGTTGCGCGACGCGCCCAATGCGACCGCCCTGGCCTTGGCCGAGCAGATACGGCAGCTCCTGGAACACACACCACTGAGCTGGAAGGACGGGGCAATCGCCGTCACCACGTCCATCGGCGTTGCGTCGGGTACCGGCTTGACCGCAGTCGAGCAGCTGCTGCATGATGCCGACCTGGCGCTTTACCGCGCCAAAGCCGAGGGGCGAAACCGGGTGGTTGGCACATGACGTGAACACCGACTGATGTCATCGCACAACATGGCAAAACCCGTGCAAACCGTTTCACGACGAGCCTGCCCATCGCGCCGCACTACTTTGAACGCAGCTTTGGCTGTGCAAACGGACGCATGGGCGCAACGAGCACCCGGGCACCGGTATCGGCATCAGCTTGACCCTCTGCAAAACAATCGTGGAGCACCACGGCGGGCGCATGGGGCTCGAGTCTGCGCTAGAGCAGGGCTGCGCATTGTTCATTACACTCACGCTCTGCCAAACCGGGCTGCCGCTACCAGGAACACACCCCCATGACTCTGCGCACCGCCACCATCTTGATCATGGAAGACAACCCGACCGACGTCATGATCATGCAGGAGGCACTGACCAACTTCAAGGTACGTATCAACCTGCACGTGGTAGGCGACGGCGTAGCGGGCCTGGCGTATTTGCGCCGCTTGGGGGCGCATGCCAATGCCCCCCGCCCCGACCTGATCTTGCTGGACCTGAACATGCCGCGAAAAGACGGCCATGAGGTACTGGCCGAAATCAAGACCGACGAATCCTTGAGCAGCATCCCGGTGGTGGTATTGACCACCAGCCAGGCCGAAGACGATCTGGCCCGCGCCTACGGCGCCCACGTGAACTGCTACATCCGCAAGCCGGTGGACTTCGCCCGTTTTGTGGTGGTGGTGCGCAGCATTGAGCACTTCTGGTTCACAGTGGTCACGTTGCCCTGAATCAGGTATTTTCCCGGTATCTCTAGGGTTTCTGCCTGCTAGCACACGGGCTACTTTGAAAACTACACTACCGGGGCGTTGCCCCTGCCTGACCCGTCCGCCCACGCACAGGCGCAGCGGTCGGAGCCCGATCACCAATTCCGAAATGGAAGCGCCCGATGCAAATACCTGCCAAGCCCGACAACGAGCACTCCCGCGCGGCTACCCTGCGCTCGCTGAGCATCCTGGACTCGGCTCCCGAAGAACGCTTCGACCGCCTGACCCGTCTGGCAAAGCGGCTTTTCGGCGTGCCAATTGCCTTGGTCAGCTTAGTCGATACTGACCGTCAGTGGTTCAAGTCCTGCGTGGGACTGGCTGCCAGCGAAACTCCGCGAGACATATCATTTTGCGGGCATGCCATCCTGAGCGATGAGATTCTCTTGGTGCCCGATGCCCTGTCGGATGTCCGCTTCCATGACAATCCGCTGGTGACGGGTGACCCGAACATTCGTTTCTATGCCGGTTGTCCATTGACCGTGCCCAATGGAAGCAAGCTGGGGACCTTGTGTCTGATCGATGTCGTGGCCCGCGACGCGTACGTCGCCCGAGGTGCGGGTGACGATGC
>CAZADK010000751.1:0-2153 GCA_964483855.1 uncultured Rhodoferax sp. | reverse complement strand
CCCCGTTCCCCGTTCCCGGGTCTGAACCCGCAACCGATGAAAGCCCCACCGTGTCCGACTGGTACTCCATCTCCAACGCCGACGCCATCCCCACACCCACGGTGCTGGTCTACCCCGATCGCGTCGAGCAGAACCTCAAGCGCATGGTGGCGATGGCCGGTGGTGCCGAGCGGCTGCGCCCGCATGTCAAGACCCACAAGTTGCCACAAATCATCGCGCTCAAACGCAAGGCCGGCATCCACAAGTTCAAGGTCTCGACCATCGCCGAAGCCGAGATGACGGCCACCGCCGGGGGCGAAGACATCCTGCTGGCCTATCAGCCGGTGGGGCCGAACGTCATGCGACTCGTCGCGCTGATGCGGCGCTTTCCTGACACGCGGTTCGCCACGCTGGTCGATGACCCTGCCAACCTGGAGGCGATCAGCCGCGCGGCTGTGACCGAAAACGTGTCGATCACCCTGTACCTGGACCTGAACGTGGGCATGAATCGCACCGGCATCATCCCCGATGCCGCTGCGGCCGACCTGTACCGCGCCTTGTGCCGGGCCCCGGGCATCACCGTGGGGGGCCTGCACGCGTACGACGGGCATCTGCGCAACACCGACAGCCACGAACTGGCCAAGCAGGTAGACGCCGCGTTTGCGCCAGTCTGGCGATTGCGCGACCAGATGCTGGCAGAAAAGCTGCCGGTGCCGCGTCTGATCGCCAGCGGCACCCCGACCTTCGCCGTGCTGGCGCAACAACCCGACACCGAGGTCGGCGCCGGCACCACGGTGTTGTGGGATTTCGGCCAGGCCGAGGTCTGCCCGGACCACCATTTCCTCAACGGCGCGATGCTGATGACCCGCGTGATCAGCAAACCCACGCCCGATCGCCTGTGCCTGGATCTGGGCCACAAGGCGGTCGCCGCCGAGATGCCGCAGCCGCGGGTGCGTCTGATGGGTCTGGAAGACGCCAGCCTGGTCTCGCAGAGCGAGGAACACCTGGTGGTGCAGACGCCGCGCGCAGCCCAGTACCAGGTCGGCGACGTGGTGTACGGCATCCCGCGCCACATCTGCCCGACGATGGCGCTGCACAGCGACGTGTGGGCGGTGCACAAGGGTGTGGCCGACGAAAGCTGGCCAGTCGTCGCGCGTGCGCGCAAGATCACGATCTGAGGTCCGCGTTGCGGCGCGCGGCACGGTGACCACAGCGGCAGACCCACCACCCGCAGGCGCGCAACGCATGGCACCAGGCGACACTGTGCCTGCGCCCGCCTTGGAGCGGTCGGCGATGCGGGCCCGATTCGATACCGACGGATTCGTCTGCCCATTGCCAGCCCTGACGCCGGACAAGGCGGCTCATTACCGCGCGCACTATCTCGCCTTTTACGATCGGCACAAGACAAAACTCGACGCACTCACCGCCTCCAACCGCTGGCAGATCTACGCCGATACCCATTTCGTGCTGCCCTGGGTCGATGCACTGACGCGCGAGCCGGGCATCCTGAGCGCGGTGCAGCAGGTGCTGGGCCCCGACCTGCTGGCCTGGAACACCAGCTGGTTCGTCAAGATGCCGGGCGACAAGGCCTTTATCAGCTGGCATCAGGACGGCGCCTATTGGGGTCTGT
The DNA here is from genome assembly GCA_964483855.1 of uncultured Rhodoferax sp. Lineage (GTDB taxonomy): Bacteria > Pseudomonadota > Gammaproteobacteria > Burkholderiales > Burkholderiaceae_C > CAISIP01. The sequence continues at coordinate 544 of CAZADK010000751.1, read as the reverse complement.
CACCGATGGAGGTCGCCACCGCCTGGGTGGCGCTGGGCCCGGTGACGGTGGACAACGGCTGCATGCGGGTCATCGCCGGCTCGCACCACCAACCAGACCTGCCTCAGCGCGACACCTGGGCCGACAACAACGCCTTGTCGCGTGGCCAGGAGATCGCCGTCGAAGTCGACGAGACCCGGGCGGTGGATCTGGTGCTGCAGCCGGGCCAGATGTCGCTGCACCACCTGTGGATCGTGCATGGCTCCAACGCCAACCTCTCGAATGAACCGCGCATCGGCATCGCGATACGGTATGTCGCACCCTGTGTACGACAGGAAGGCGGCAACAGGCCACTGGCCATGCGGGTGAGCGGACGCGACGACCACGGCCACTTCACATGGGCCGAACAGCCCACCGATTCGCATGCGATGGCCGGCGAAGGCCGCCACGCGGAAATCCTGCAGCGGGTGCACACGGCGTTGGCCAAAGGCAAGGCCACGCGCTGAGAGTGCCCCCAGCCCTGGCTTCGCCAGGCCCCCCAAGGGGGTGCGAGGAAACTTGGGGC